>JASHPO010000048.1 GCA_030038075.1 Nitrososphaerales archaeon
AGCCTCGGAATACGAAATCTGGACACTGGCATATCCAGCCAGTAAGAGTTTTGGAGACATGATATTCTCCGTGTCCACTTTGGGATTGAACGACATAATCCGTGTCGTTCATTCTCGAAATTGCTTTCTCCATCAAAGCGATCTCCTTACCTCTTGTTTGTCTAAGCTCCGTTGCGGTAGGCATATGCCATCTATTACCCGCATACGTATGCCAGCATAGGGTTTATTAAGGTTGCGTATGCCATCTATTGCGGGTAATATGGGCATGGCAACAATCGAAACAAGCAAGATCACGGTCGCTATGACACGTGATATGTTAGACGCGCTGGAGAAAGAACGCAAAGTCCGAAAGATCGCAACCGTACCTGAGGTTGTTAGAATAATCGTTTCAGAGTACTTCAGAACCAAAGAGGCAAAATAGCGATCATTGAAAAGAGGTCGCTGGAAAGGCAAAGCGGATTTCGAGCGAGATGTCCGAAATGTCATATTCGCTCTGAAGAAGATTAGACCAATAGAATACGCCTTTTGGGTTCTAGTCTCACTGGCGTTGGGATACGTCTTTTTTCCTCTCTCGGAGAGACATGCGCCAGAGTCGCAACAAGTTCCAATATTCGCGGGCATATTCTTCTTCTTTATCATAACTATGAGAGTAACCCTGATACTCTCAGAAGCTAGCAGAAAATGGTATCCAGAAGAGCTGAGGCAATCCAGCTTTCGATACAAACGACGCAACCTCATATCGCGCCATAATTTTTTGATATATCTCGTCGTTGCCTTTCTAATCATGATTTCTGCAATCGACCTAGTCCCAGTATCAACTATCAATTTTCTTGAGCTTGGTTCGTACGAAACAAGCACGATCTCAGGCTCAGTTTTTGTAGTTTTTAACAGCGAAACATACTCTGTTTCGGGACAGCTATCAGTACACGGTTTCGGTGCAATAAGCGTGGACAATCCTTTGACATTAACTATTGTTTTTAGTGACTGGACACTTCCAGCGAACACTTCAACAATTCTTTTCTTTCCGAACGGTGCATACAATACTACTCTCCAAAAGTTCCAGAACGGCGAATCAGGATACGTTCCCGCGAGTATTCCAATCACGTACTCTAAATCTTCTGGATACTGGAGTGCTACTGCACAAGTGGTATATGTCGACCCCGATATTTCATCAAACGGTTCGGTTGAACTCCTTGCGGGAAGTGGGGTTCTTTCTAATTTTCCTGTACAGTATTCATTCCCCGTTGCCGATGAAAGCGTAACGGGACAAATAGTAAGCAATTCAGTCGAGATATTTCTCACCGTAGTGATCATAGCTTTCGTAATTTTGGAATTTCGCACAACAGATGGAGACAAGAAAACAGAGGAATATGCCGATCATTACATCAGGAAAGGCGTTGCTGGCTAACCGAATCTGAATCGGAAAATAGCTGTACAGAAAGGGCATAATGCCTAGTTGCAGTGCGACATATCCAAAGAGAGCCATAAAGAAAAATTGCCACAGCCGACCGAACACCTTTAGGAAATTTCTGATTGACTTCTTGCAACCGAAAGTTGACAACGAGAAATTCTGTGTTCTGCAACCGACAAAGCGACAAAGCCCCTAGGGGGTACCCCCTCGTTTTCATTGACTTTTCCCATTGAAACTATTCGATTCTTGCAAATCTTGTATGTAGTGGAAATTCACTCGAAGAGAGGCGAATTCAGGTCTTGAAGTACGGGAGAATGTTCGGGTCATTAGGGCAGAATATCCCGCTCTCCGGATAAAAGCGCTGTGAAAATTAACCGGTTAACTGGTTAATTTACGCAAAGAATAATAGATACTACAGGGTCTCCTATTGTTTTCAACAGATAATTGCAAAGAACAATTGGATGCAAATATTGTGTGTGATGGCTACGGGAGAAAGACATCTCGCGATTTCGAATGTCCCAACTTCGCTGCCGAGGTTCCGTCGGAAGCGCTCAAATCGTGTCTAAATCGACTACCGCAAGTCCAATTCTTGAGTATATTCCCTCACTAGAGAGCAGTTTCAGGTTTAACCTCTTTGACGTTGCAGCGTATAGTGAATCGAAGAATGTCAGAGCCGGTGACTCGGCCCGCATTCTCTCAGCGACTACGACATCAGTTGGTTCCACGGGAGTGAACGCATCAACGCCATACTCACTTAGGATTTCTGACATTAACGCAAAGATGTCCTCTGTTTCTTTTCGGCCGAGTCCTCTGGAGTAGAGGACACTACGGACTTCGACGACAGCGGCTGAGAGGACTTGTATCTGGATTTTTCGCGATTTGTGCATCTCGAGTGAACGAATGACTTGCGCGTGTCGCTTGTCTGACTTGGCGAGTCCGAAGAGAAAGTCCGATTCTGCTAGGACGATCTCTTTCGTTGTGTCGTCGCTTGCAAAAGCCATTTCTCTGCCTTCTTCCTTTCGTCTTTGCCGAAACTAAAATCGCCGACGATCTTACTGAGCTCTTTACTTGGATCCTTGGGAACGGGTTTCATTATCAAATCGTCACCGTACGGCACGAGGAAAAACTTCTGGCCTTCAACTACCCTGAACCGCTTCCTCACTTCCTTCGGAAGTGTAACCCTATGACGTTTGTCTAATTCCACTATCGCCAAATCACATTCTTGTGAATGACCCACATATTTATCACTTTACCCACTCCGCCTGTGGAGCAGACGATTGCGAGGATCAGGCTCATTTTCGCGCTAAATCCTGATATATCGAGAGACCAACTTCCCTCCGTTACATTTTGGAAGAAACGGATTTCGACAGTTATCAAAAAGAACTCCGGCAAAGGGAATGGAAACTAGAAGAGATACCGTATTATGAAAAAGGCAAGCGGCCGGACATTACGAAAATCCACGACTTGGATTGGCTGGATATCAAGAAAAAGGTATACGGCAGAGATTTCGGCCAAAATGGAATTGGAAAACTGAAAGAGGTCGCGCTCGTAAAGATCACGCAGGACGAAGTTTTCACGGACCACCCTTTGTACAATAAAGATCCTGAGTTCTTTCTGCAAACAGGTTTGGGCGACGTTGACCGACCTGACACGGAAAAGTGGGCAGAGCAGCAGGAAAATTATGCAAAAATCTTGAAAGAAAACGGAGTGAAAGTTCGCTGGATCGAGTTTCCGCCAGAATTTCTCTCGTTCTTTGGACCCGTGCTCGCAAAGCCCGCGGCGAACGACTGCCTGATCACGAGAGGAGGCTCAATCATTCAAAAAGGCGGAATGTATCCTATCGGCGAGTGGGGGCGCTTCGAGTTTCTCGCCAGGTGGTTTTTCTGGCAGCTCAACATTCCGGTACTACTCGCGATAACGGGCAAGGGAGTCTGCGAGGCGGACCCGATCACTCACTGGCTGGCCGACGACGCCGCTGTTTTTGCGATGGGCTCCGCGTGCAACGAGGAAGGCTTGAATCAGCTCCTGCCCGCCATAGAAAGGACAAGCGGAATTCCGGAGGGGGAAGAGTTCAAAGCTGTTGTCAATCACATGTCCTTCGATGGCTATTTTGACCGCGAAACGGGGATTGCCGCTCACATCGACATGGTCTTGACTCCCTTGGATGTCGGAAAGGTCCTCCTTTATCCTCCAGCTATAAACAGCGAGACTTTCAAGTGGCTTAGGAAGAACAAGTTCGAGATAATCGACATCGGCCTGAAGGAGCAGGTTGAATATCTCCCTGCGAATCTGACCGAGCTAGAACCTGGCAAAGTTATCATGTCCGAAGGACCGCGCGAAGCGATTGCGAAAGTCCGCAAGGCCGGCGTGGACGTGATCGAGGTACCGTATTCGGAATGTGTTAGGGCGCACTACGGGATCCATTGCTCCACCAACGAGGTCTACAGGGAACGTGGCCCATTGCTGCGAGAGATCTCAAAGTAGGCGTTTTCCTTGGTGTACGCCTTGTGTCGAAAATGGGCAGGGTTTACGATAATACGTTCAACGATTTGATCATGTGCAGCAGAAGCCCTATCTAGGGCGTAGGCACTAGGTCATGGTGGAGCTGCTCCCGTCGCTTGATAGGCTGATGGTGTCGATATCTGCACGGCATGATTGAACTCGTCAACAGATTCACAGGCTCGAGGACTTGACTGGAAGGTCAGGTTGTCAGAGCTATCATGTCTTCAACTAGCTCGTCAGGTTTTGTTATCATAGGCCAGTGCCCAGATTCGATGACCTTGTAAGGACCTTCTAACTTTCCCCACTTTCCTTTCACGATCTCCTCCACTGGATCGCCGCCGCCGGTGCAGAAGATGTAGGCACTCTTCACTGAATCAAATTTCTCTGAGAGGGTCACTGGTTCGCTCCAGTGAGGGCGCAGCCAGGGTGTGGACAAGGATAGCATCCACTTTCGATCTTCGTCCTCCACGTCTTTTCCAACATACTGAAACATTTGCTCGGCTAGAGGTATGGTCCACTGACCCGGACTCAGAGTCGCAAACTCCGTTGGATCGAAGCTCCCCTGTGGCGTCCTTATCTTTTGTGGGCGGAAGGCGTCCAAGTAGAGAAGCGTCCTCACTTTCTCGGGAGCGCGATCTGCCACAGCCGCTACGATCTTTCCGGCAAAGCTGTGTCCAACCAGCACAAATTCGTCGAGCTCGTTGTACTTGACTATGTTAAGAACGTCTTGAATCGCGGTTTCAATTCCGATATCCTTTGAAGCGAGGTGAACCCTTTCCCCCATCCCTGTCAAAGTGACTGCATAAGATTCATGGCCCCTTTCGTCGAGCAGCGGAATGATCTTTTTCCATGCCCACCCTCCTAACCAAGCGCCCGGTACGAGGACGAAAGTTGTCATGATGATTCTGGCCAGTCTGACCAGACTGTGAGTATTTTAATGAATTTCCAAACGCTTCTTATCGACTGGGCACTTTCACTTCAAGCGTGTCAAAATCGCGGAGCATAAAAGCTATAATGCAACTTCATGCAGTACCGGCTGACCGATTGCCACAAGCATTCGGTTGGCGTGATAAGTCCAGTTCGTTTAGCTTAGATAATCTTGTTCAACAAGTTGAACGAGCGCACGCCCCGCTGGAACGCCTGTTCTAAAGTGTATGTTGATTTAACCGCAGATTGTGCATGAAATGCAAGTTCGATGAAGAGTATGGTCCATAAGCAAAGAAATAAGAAAGCTCTCTTTATACTGGCTCCGATACTTGCAGTGGTCTTCGTCTTTACTTTTCTGATATTGACCATTTCCCTGAGCTACACAGCTGCAAATAACTTGCTAACTTTTCTTCATACGTATGCGCGTGAGCTGCTTTATGCAGTCAAGACGCGAGTTGAAGGGACAAGCAGCACCAAAAAAGATTAAGACCAATCGTTCAATACAACATTGAAGTATGCATTATCAGAATCCGTCACCGCACCTCTCTATGCTGGTAAAAGCAAATTATCACCTGGAAATAGTCAGTTTAGAGGTGTCTGGCTTCGGTTTTGACATTTTCTCGAACATCTTTCTTCCAAAGTTGAAAGTCGAATAGAATGTTAATGCAAAGAGCACGTTGGTTGCAAACTCGAATTCGTTTGCAAGAGCTGCTGGTGACGAGCCTCCATAGACGTTAATGGTCACCGGAAAGCCTTCAGCCATTCTAAATGCGTATAATACTATCAGGCCAGCCCATAAACAAATCGCGAAGGTTTTCCATTCACCGCTCCTGAGTATTCTTTTTCTGTATTTTAGGCAGATTGCAATGAAAATCGGGGTTACAATTGCAATGACATCCATCTCGTGGTACCACATTATTGGCGCACAGCATGGATTTCGGAGGTCGTTATACGGAATGAAGAATGCATTGAAGAGCGCTTCATGGACGCAATAGTACACTATAGCGATCGGAGCCACATAAATGAAGTTGATTCCGTCGAACAGAAAGTAGGCAATAAGAACCGCCAGAAACATCGCGATGTAGAGCCAATGGATCTCCAACCAGCCTCTTGCATACAATCCGTTAAATGCTAGTTGCTCGACGGCGTAGGCAAATATTCCGAACATTGCTGCAACTTGTGCCAATCTCAGAGCGATCAAAATCCGAGAGGGAAGATACTTGTTCAAAGTCACGTGAAATCTCAAAGCCTGAATTTAGATTCTAATCGTTGTCCTTGTCTGAAGGCTCAGGCATATTCGCTAGACTGATGTCTAAAGAAGCGCAGGACATACGTGTTCTCGAATCGGAGCGAACTAGATAACTAAAACTTACGCTTTAGAACGGATACCGTCAGCGCAATCATGTTTCGTTCAATAATTAGAACGGACAAGATGATCTTTGAAAAGAAACAGATTTGGGAATGTTTTCGGACAAAGCCTATATTTGTTGAATTTGTGGGCGATATTAAATTTCAGATACGGCAAAGATGGTTACCATAGTCAAAGCGGGAACACTATTGATAATCCTGTGACCACTGAAATTCAAGCGGAAATGGAACGAGGACGCGATGAAAACCAGATTCTTTCTTGCCGCTTCGATCGGGATAATAGTTTCCCTACTAGTCGTTTTGGCTATGATATCGACGATGATGGTGGGGGTACCCGACACTGTGCAGATACCGTTCACATTGCCAGATTACGATTCTAATTCTCTGCCCCAAACAGTGGATTACTCCTCTTACGAACCGGTAACTGGCCTGGGAACGGGCGTCGAGCAATTCGAAGGTAATAATATGCACGTTTATAACTACTCATGGAGCGGTTCACTAACCTCGTTCAACTTAACTGTAGCAGGTTCGGTGATCGTTCCTCCCACAGTATACGATGGATTGTTACTGGTAGACATCTCCGGCATGACATCCATGACTGGAATGAATTATATGACGCAATATTACGGTGGAATTCTCGCCGTAAGCATGGAGAACGGCGACCCGGTGTGGAACACTACAGTCCCGAATATGATGATGACTCAACCACTCACTTACGGAGGTCTCGTAATCATAGGGCTAGGAAACAAAGATTACCAAGGGTATAACCCGACAGTCAGAGGCACCGGACCGAATTATGTTGCTGCCCTGAACATCTCGACCGGTGATATCGTCTGGAACTTTACTACAATCGGCGAGGATATGCCAACACCGGTGATCTATGACGGCCTTGTGATAGGAGCAAATGGGAACTCTCTGATATACGGCCTGAACGCTTCCACTGGCAGTGAGGTATGGGAAACCTCGTTGCCCAGAGGCTCATATGTTAGCATGTCATCACTTGCAGTAATGAACGGGGCTGTCTATTTTGGAGCAGCCGACCCGTACGTTTTCTATTGCGTAAATGCAGCAAATGGTAAAATCTTGTGGAGCACCGACTTGCCAGCTGCGGGCGGACTGGACGATTCTTCTCCTTCAATCTGGGGCAATACCGTAGTTACGGGTTACACCATCACGGATAGTAATGCAAGTAATATGTTGCAACCCGTAGTGGTTGGAATGAATGCCACTACCGGCAAAGTGCTCTGGCAAGTAAGGGAAGCGCCCGGAATCGCTCCGCCTGCGATCCAGGTGCCTCCAATAACTATCTGGAATGGCGTAGCCTATTCCGACACCCCCGAGAGTGCTACTTTATACGCCGTAAATGTCACCACCGGATCTCTGCTCTGGACATTTAAAACTGGCGATGAAACGTCAAACGCCAACATATACGATCAGGATCTACTGATAACCAATAGCTCAGGCACGCTTTTTGTACTGAATACTAATACAGGCGCGCTAATTAACGAAGCAAATGTTGGTGCGGACATGGGTCCCGGAAACATTGTACTGATCGGAGATTATGCCGTAGTTTGGGGCACGAACGATGACATCATCAATTTGCCGTTATCGGAAATCATTCCGTCTTCCGGCTAGATTTTTTCTTTTGGGCCAGGTGAAGTTTCATTGAGGACTTTTTCTCGAACTCAAGAACCTTTTGCAGCCCTTTAACATTTGTTCTAAAGTACACAAGGTCTGAGTGAAATAACTCTACGCCTTTTCTCAACCGCGAAAATTCTTGCGAAAATTCTCTTGATATCAAAATCTGATCCAGTGAATCCAAATGTTTTAGCAGTGGTTCAATTCTTAGTTCAATCCAATCTGTCTCGCAACCAATATCCGAAAAGTTTTCTCTCAACTTTTCCAGATCGCTCTTCAGTTTCGGTAAATCTTTTTTGTACACTCTATCTACCATTTCTTCCCACTCTGGCGCAGATACCTATTCCGAGCTGAAATCGTGCTAGGCAAAGAGCTCGATGAAAATTCCGTTCGGATCCTGTATGTAGGCCCACCTGCTGTTTGGTGATTTTATCTCCAGAGCAGTATGGTATCCGAGCTTCTTTGCTTCGGACAGGAATTTGTCAACGTCTTCGACCTGAAAGGCCAAGTGATCTAGCTCTTGACCGAGAGAGTAAGACTCAAAGTACTTGCTTCCTTCTTTGTAGTAGTTCAGCTCAATCTCAGGTCCTCCATCTTCGCTTACTAGAGCTGCAACTTCGCCGCTCGTCACATTAATCGTGTTCCTTCCCTTCAGTTTCATCCCCATGACTTCGGTGTAAAATCTGATGGACTCTTCCATATTCTTCACTCTAATCCCGGTGTAGATCAATTTCGCCTTCAAGCTATGATCATGGGAACCGTCTTACAAACGTCCTCAAAAGGTTGACTTGATTGAACTAGAGGACTTTTGCTGTTCGTGCTTGAAAGCAACAGCTGCGTACTTGCTTGACAATGCTTCCCCGACCAAAGCTCGTTGAAATTTTCCCGCGACGAAGCTAGGTTACGATTCGAGTCAGCGTTTCAAAAAAGAATTGCTTATTAAAACACGGTAGAATGCCATTTTTTCAAGTTGCTAGTACAACATCGGCGCCGCTTGAGCCCCCATGCTTTTGCTAATAGGAGGAAGAGAGCTTGGAGCAACGCCGCTTCCGCGTCAGTGGTCATTGCTCTTGTGATTATCATGGCCATAATTGTGTTTTTGCTCACAGACTATTTTCCTAAGAGCAGCCATACCACCACCCTAGCTCCACAATAAGCGTCAGTAACCTGGAAGTTTACAAGATCGTATATTCG
>JASHPO010000049.1 GCA_030038075.1 Nitrososphaerales archaeon
ATATTGATTCGAGGATGGCGTTACGGCTGGTCAAGAGTTGTGACACGAATGTTGAGCTGGAAATTGAGCGTCGGTTCGTACTTCATCGGAGTTCTAGCGACGACTGGAATTTTGATAATAGTCTCTGTGGTCGTCATCATCAATGTCTTTCCGTTCGGGATGATCGGCAACTAAAAGCAGATTCAGGTCCAAAAAAAGCCGACGCTTATTTCTTGATGCATGGAAGATTAATATCCAAGTCAAAAGCAAAACTGCGTCATGCCGACCTACGTGCTTCTCTCAACACTGACCGCCGAAGGACGAAAGACCGTGAAGGAACGCCCCGAGAGGATAACTGAGGTAAACAAAGAGGTAGAGCGCTACGGCGCAAAGGTGGTTTCGCAGTTTATTGTACTCGGGCTGTATGATTTTGTCACGATACTGGAAGCTCCAGACAACGCGACGGTTGCCAGAGTCTCAGCCGAGCTCGGCTCTCGCGGTACAGTGCAGATAATGACTCTGCCCGCAATATCGGTAGAAGGATTTGCAAAGGGGTTCAAGTAAAAAACTGTAATTTTTGACGATTCTAAACGAAAGCGATTCCATCGTGATGACGGATAACTATATCGTGGTGACGTGAAATCGATGGCAAGATCTCAAAGATTTGCACGCCCGGGAAGTAGCAGAGACGTTTCGTCGAAAACGGCAAATCTCTTGCATAGTACATGCTGACACAAGCGACAAAAAGAGGTCCATCCAAAAGCTTTCCCGGTTCGATACCAATAAAGAACCAAAAGGGAGCTCGGGAAAACCACTAGAATTGGAAGTAGAAATCAGCGGACACGCTCACGAGAAGATAAAGATGCTTAGAGAGCACGGCGTAACTATCAGCGAAAAACAATTGGTTGAAACCGTTCTTCATCCCGACAAAATCCTTGAGGCTTGGGAAGGTAGGTCGATTGCCCAATCAAATCTGGACGAAAGCCATATCTTAAGAGTTGTGTATATTAAGCAAAAAGACAAAATAAGAATAATAACAGCTTACCCTGCAAGGAGAGACAGATATTGAAACTCAAGTACAGCCCTGCAGAGGACATTTTGCTTTACGAGGTGAGCTCCGAGCCGATAGATTACGCTCAAGAGTCAGGATCTGTAATAGTTCATTTTACGAAAGAGGGCAGGCCGGTACTGCTTGAAATAATGGATGCAAGTAAATTTCTGGCAGCTACAGCTAAGGCAAGAGCAAAGGCTACTAAGAAACTCGGAAGTTGAAGCCTACGACGGTCCGTACGATCAAGGCTCTTTCGTTGGCGGAGTCGTCGCGCCGTGCAATCAACTCGGACGCGATCGAGATTCAGTTTTCTCTTGCCAATTTTGTCCAGATCGACGGGGCCGGCGTCTATACGATTTATCTCACGCAGGGAGATGTCAACAACCCGGAATACCTCACGAGCATTTCCATGTTTGTAAGCGGATGACCGCCATTTCTGCACTTGTCTTGGGGTGTTCTGCCCTAGCCATTTGATTTAAACGGTAAATCAAGCCCCTACTCAAGTTGATGCCCGCAGAACAGCAAGAAGTGCATATTGTGATTGTTTCCAACGATCCCACCCGAGTTTACCCTGCTGTGACGCTTGCACTGGGCGCGTCGGCGATGGGATCTAAAGTGAAACTTTACGCCACTATGAACGGCCTTGATCTAGTGAGAAAGGACGCCGGTGAAAAGATCAGGATGCCGGGCATGCCTCCCATCGACAAGTACGTGAAAGACGCTCTCGCAGCAGGAGCTTCCATTTGTGCGTGCGCTCCATCCAGAGAAATGCTTGGACAAATGGGAATCACCGAATCGAATGTTATCCCAGGCGTAACTTTGGAAGACGCGATTGGGTTTTTGACCGCGGCGCTACCTGCCGCTAAGAATGGCGGAGTAGTGCTATTTGTTTAGGGCAAATGAATGAAGATGGCTACGGTAACAGAGAAATTGATTGCAGGAAGTAGGGAGATCGCGGATCTAGCATCAACCAAGAAAATCGACACGCGAGGCCTTGTCTGTCCGTTTCCGGCGTTTGAAGCTGGAAAGCTCGCCCAGAGCGCGGGACCAAACGACATACTGGAGATCATTTCCAATGACGAGTATACGGCAACGACATCGATTCCCTCCGTTCTAAAGATAAGGGCGTTCGAATCCGCTGTTTACAAGAACGAGGACGGCACGTTTTCGATAAAGGCACGCAAGACGTAAGATATATCGCCCTGAGTTACTCTAGCTCTTCATAAAAATGGTGTCAGCCCGCGATCGTGCTCCATTTATAAATGTGCTCTGCAAAATCGCCAGTGGGAGCTCAGGTTTCAACTGCGGCTCTAGTCGTAGTTGTGGGCTTTGAGAATCCTCCTCCGGTTGTCTCCCGCGGATAGCGCGCCGTACGACAACGATTACCACTATCATCTTCAGGCATTCGTCTATTCCATAATCATGGAATCCGGGAGAGCCGACGTTCACGACAAGTCGGGCTACAAGTTCTTCTGTTTCTCTAACATCTTTCCCTACCGTGCGAGGTTTGAAAGGGGAGCTGAGGAGAACCTCCTAATCTCGACTCCGGATCCAAAGCTCGCTAGCGATCTTACAAGAGTCCTCCGGAGCATTGTCGGAAAAAGGAACCTGCGGATGGGACGAATGGAGTTCGGGATAACGGCGGTTGATGGCCCTCTGGGCTTTCGCATTGAACCCGGCGCTGTCGTGAAGCTTAGGAGCTCGACGCCCATAATTGTCAGGATACCTTCCGCGCGCTATGGAGATTACGGTATCAAGTCTGAGCGGCCGTACGTTTTCTGGCGAGAGACGATTGCACTGGAGGCATTCGTAAAGCAGCTTCGGGACAACATGGAGAAGAAGATTCAAGAGTACGGCTCTCTGGAGAGCCAGCTCGGCTACAGGAACCGTGGTGAAGTGACTGGAAACACGGGCGTGTCTCGGATTTCCCCTCCACTGCCTGAGATATTGTCTTACAGGTATGTGA
>JASHPO010000050.1 GCA_030038075.1 Nitrososphaerales archaeon
AAATTCGTCTCTTTATCGCTTTCGCCTGAACCGACTGAGCACTTGTTTTACTGCCGTCACCCTTGGAAGAATTTCTCTTGCTAGAAATGTCCAATTCTAACTCTGCGACCAGAACTTTGCTTCCCAACTCGTACGACCACGCAAAAATCGAGGCCGAAATCCGCGAGAAGTGGAAACGCGACGACCTGCGAAGTAAGATCGAGTTGAGATTTGCCGGCAAGAAAAAGGTGGGGTACGTGGATGGTCCCCCTACGCTGAATGGTGAACCACATATGGGTCATCTTCGGGGGAGAGTTCTCAAAGACGTTTGGTATAGGTTTGAGACGCTCCGAGGTATGAACATTGACTTTCGAGGAGGTTGGGACTGTCAAGGTTTGCCCGTAGAGCTCCAAGCGGAAAAAGAACTTGGGCTCACAGGAAATAAAACTGCCAATCTCAAACTTGTGGGCGAGGATGCGCTCGTTGCAGAATGCAAGAAGATGGTCCAGAAATATCACATCGCCTGGAAAGAGGCCGATGAGACTGTTGGTTTGCTCATTAACGACGAGAAGGCATATTGGACGTTTCATGATTCGTATATCGAGCGGGAATGGCAGATCCTGAAATCTGCTTGGAATAACGAAATTCTTTCTGAAGGATACAGAGTGACGCCATTCTGCCCAAGTTGCCAGACCTCTCTTAGCACGGCCGAGGTAGCTCTGGGAGGTTATCAGAACCTCGAAGACCCATCCATGTACTTCAAGATGAAGGTGCGTGGGGAAGAGGACACTTTCCTCATTTGCTGGACGACGATGCCGTTCACCGTGATAACAGATGAAATTGTCGGTACAAAGCCCACCTCAGAGTACTGTTATGCAAGTATCCGGCTTCCCGGCAAAAATGAGACTTGGATTATCGGGGCCGAGAGATTAGAGCCTTTGATGAGAGAACTCCACGTGGAAAGTTACTCAGTGGCAAAGAAAGTAACAGGAAAAGATCTCGAAGGGTTAAGGTATGATTATCCGCTTATTGATCAGGTGCCGGCTCAGGCAAAATTTGATCAAGAAAACAAGCTAGTGCACTCGGTAGTAGCTGAAGAGTTCGTCGACGTAACTACTGGCTCTGGGCTTGTGCACATGTCGCCAGCAAACGGAGAGGACGATTTCGAGGTTTCCCAACGGAGGAAAATCCCAGTCTTCAACCCGATAGACGGTCAGGCCGTCTTCACCGCGGAGGCAGGTTTCTTCTCTGGATTGTTCGTGAGGGAAGCAGACGAGAAGGTGGCTGACGCCCTAAAGAAGTCAGGCTCACTGCTGCGATACGGGAAAATTCGGCATGACTATCCGGTCTGCTGGAGATCGGACGACAGACTGGTGTATCTCGCGCGCCGCGAATACTTCTATTTCGTTAGCAGGTTGAAGGATATGGCGGTTGGGGCCACTGAGAATGTCGAATACTATTATGATCAACCTAAAAACAGGTTTGTCGAGATTGTAAAGGAGAAGAGACCTTGGTGTATCTCAAGAGAGCGAGTATGGGGTACGCCACTGCCGATATGGAAGTGTGACAAATGCGGCAAGAAACAGGGGTTGTTCTCAAGGAAGGAGATCGTCGCAAAAGCGAAATCTCTTCCGGATGGCGAAAATTTCGAGCTGCACAGACCCTGGATCGACCGGATCGTAATACAGTGCCCTTCGTGCGGGAACGAGACTAAGCGCGAGCCATTTGTCCTAGACACCTGGCACAACAGTGGGGCGGCGCCCTACGCTTCTCATACAAACAAAGAATACGATGATTACATTCCCGTTCCGCATTTGACTGAGGGAATAGACCAGACTCGTGGATGGGCATACAGCCTACTCATCGAAAACGTGCTGTTGAGAATGAAATCGCAGGCTCCCTACCGCGCGTTCCTTTTTCAAGGACACGTTTTGGACGAAAAGGGCGAGAAGCTAAGCAAGAGTAAGGGAAACTTCGTTCCCGTTCGCGAGCTGCTGAAGAAAAACTCCGTGGATCTCATCAGGTGGTACCTTATTTGGAAAGCGAGTCCGATTGACTCTGTGAATTTCAGCCAACAAGAGCTGATTACAAGGCCCTACCAGATACTGAACACTCTCTACCACATGCATGTGTTTTACCTGCAAAACGCATCCTTTGACGGTTTCCTATTCGAAGGAAGTGAATCAAAGAAGTTTTTGGACAAACACGAGAGGAATCTCAAAAAGCAGGATCGTTGGCTACTTTCAAAGCTTGGATTTCTGATAGACGTTTGCACAAAGTCCTATTTCGAGGCAAAGTACCATGAAGCTGCGCGCGCAATTGAAGGATTTCTGATAGACGACCTCAGCCAGACCTACATTCCAATCGTTAGGAGCGAGATGTGGGAGGAGACTGAAGAGACCAAGAACCGCCGAAGTATGATATACTCAGTTCTTTCTTTCGTACTAGAGAATTGTGATGCTCTGGCGCATCCAATCTCTCCGTACTTGACGGATTACCTTGCAGGGAATTGTTTTGGTGTTCAGGAGCTTCTACTCTCCAACTGGCCGGATTCACTGCCTGAATTCAGGAACGAGAAGCTGGAGGTGGAGTTTGACCTTCTTGCAAAAGCCGTCTCACTAACGAACGCTGCGAGAATGAAAGCCAAGGTCAAACGACGCTGGCCATTGAGGAAAGCGTTCTATTTGATAGGTGAGAACGAGCGAGATCTCATTCTGGAAAACAAGGATCTCCTTCTAGGACAGACAAACCTGTCCGACATTGAACTCGTCTCAGACCTCGGAAAGATTCCCATTAAGGTCTCGGTGAAACCGAACTTCGAGCTAGTTGCGCCCAGAGCAAAGTCCAGAATGAATGAGCTCGCCGCAAAGCTAGCTAAAGCGGACACTTCTTCGCTCTTCAATGAAATCTCTAGCAAGGGCAAGGCGAGGTTGTCCGAAATGAACGATTTCGAACTGACGCAATCCGACATTATCTTTTCGTTCGAATCGGCTGATCCTAAGTACGTCGTATCGGAAAACTATGGAATAGTCGTGGCGCTGGACAGTTCTAGAGATGACGAACTGATTGCCCAGGGGATCGTCAGGGATATAGCTAGAAACTTGCAGGCTTTGAGGAAACTAAAGGGTTTCAACCCGACTGAGGTACTCAATTCCGCTCGGGTGGCAGGTTTGAGCGGTCAGAGCTTGAATCTTATCGAGTCAAAGAAGGAAGATCTTGCGTTTCTAGTCAGAGTAAAAATAGTGGAGCTTTCGGATAAAAAGACTTCAGAGAATGACACTTGGCCTTCCGCGGAGATCGACGGAACCGAGATAAAGTTCGATATCTCTTGATCGTCGGCTCTAGGACTTGCGCCGTCTAACTTCTGTCTTGGATTTTCGTCCGTGTCGCCACTGCGTTCCGCGAACCTTGTGCATCTTGGCAGTGTTTTCACCAGAGTTCCGCCGATTTGCAACAGCCTGTGACTCGGTCGGATAATATTTTTGACTCTTCTTCTTTGGAACCTCGCGCGAGGGGAACATTTTCATCAGAACTTAGCTCTCCTTTGTTTCTCTCTCTTGGTGAGACATATCCTTGTGCACTGTAGCCCAAGCTATCTGTTTGGCGCGTTTCTTTCCGACACCCCGCTTCCTTTCGGACGAGATGATGTGCTGA
>JASHPO010000051.1 GCA_030038075.1 Nitrososphaerales archaeon
CCCTCGCAAAAGATAATAAGAGCTTAGGAGCTTTTGCCCCTATGGGCAGTGTTAAGGTCGTAATTAGCGATGACGTTGAACGGAAATTCAGACGCGTCGCTATGAAAAGATACGGCTATGGGAAAGGGGCCTTAAGCGAAGCGGCCGAGGCCGCATTTGGCGATTGGTCCTCTAGGGAAGATACTGATTTTCCTATCCTGGACGAGTTGGAAATTGACCCTGTTGGAGCAATCGAAGGTTTGCTTAAAAATGTCAAAGAGGATTCGGTCCAGCTTCAACACGAAACAAGCAAAATCAGAGTGAAGAAGGCAAGTGCCAAGAAGAGTTCTAATTGATGCCAATATCTTTCTTGAGCTTGAGCTGGGTCAATCAAAATCTGCAGATTGCAAACGTTTCCTGTCTAGTGTGGCGACTGGCAAGATAAAGGCTGCCACAACTGATTTTATTCTCGATAGTGTTGCCATAATCATGGAGGATCGAAAAAGCTCTCCAAGTAATATAGGAAAGTTCTTTTCCAGCATGCTGTTCTACAAAGGGCTTTTGATCCATAATCTCGACCTCGTCGGAAGGGTAATGGCAACTCGGGAGATGGATCGCTCTGGCCTTGACTTCGATGACGCGACTTCTGTTGCAACCATGAAGAGACTCGGTCTCCAAGATATCGTATCATTTGACAAAGACTTTGATCGCATATCAGGAATATCTAGGCTAGAGCCTAAAACAGCAATAGGCGAAGGTTAGCAGGGAAGAAACGCGGTAATGTTCTATTGGGATTCATCTCTGACGCTCTGGAGCAAATCAGACTCAAGCAATACAAATCTGCTGCATTGATTATTGAACAAAAGGTGAACGATCAAAGCCTCAAACCATCCTCTCGCGTGGAACTCATGGAGTGGACTGCGGATTGCTACGCCAAGGGAAGTGAACCAGAGATGGCCGCCGAGTGGTTTGAGAATGCCGCAAAGGCCGCCCTAGATGCGAGGGACATCCCCGAGACCGAGAGAAAGCCCAAAGCGGTCAAGAACCTCGAACGGGCTATCGAATGCCTGAACGCGAAAGATCATCTTGATGAGATAAAGCGCCTGACCAAGCTGAAGTACTCTCTCGCGCCCAAGTTCTAGAAGGTGGCAACTGCCACACAGCCCTTATTACTTGATCCCTCAAGATCAGGAACCGAAAGTTTTTGGTTGACACAACGACTCTAGTAGTAATCAGCACGTTTGTCCAGACAGTCGTCATAACGATAACGCTTGCTGTATTCGTTATGCAGTTCCGTAGCCAAGAGAAATCAATTCGAGAGGCTTCAGTCCAGGGACTGATAGGAAGGTACAACGACTCTATCTCTACGCTCGTTAGTAACCCGGAGCTTGCACTGTCCTTCTTTGCTACGTCAGGCCTTCCGGAAATCTCACAGGACATGAAGAAGGAAGATGTCATGGTCTACACGCATCTTATGCTCAATTACGGCATCCTTGAGGAGGCGTTTCTTCTCTACCAGAGGAGATGGATCAGCGAAGAGGATTGGAAACAGTGGTCGAATTACCTCGAGAGGCTAGCGAGGCATCCCATGTTTGCTTCGATCCACGACCTCGTTAGGGGAACTTTCGACAAGAGATTCGAAGATTACGTCTCAGGCAAGATATCTTCGAATCGCACAGCAACGGGATGAAAGCATAAGATAATTCGATGTCAAGCGTCTCTGATAACTCACTGACGTACTGTTTGTCGGGATTCTTGGAGATGTATTCGACAATGAGTTTTGCTTCTTCATCAACCGTCACCTCGCGAACTTCAATGATCTTTGTCTTCATCATCCTAGACGCGCATTCCCGCGGATTTCTTAACGAGGTCCGCTGAAAGAGCTTGACGAAAGAGGGGCTACGACTATTCCAAGCTCCTTCGCGTGATCCGCGAGGTACCTGTCACTGGTTAGCAAAGGCAGATCATATCTTTTCGCTGTCACAGCGTGGAAAGAGTCAAAATAGCTGAGTTTCCTTCTCCCGCCGTACTTTTCATAAATTGCGAGGGCTTCCTCGGCAATTTCTGCGCTCACCGGTACGGGCTTGTGGGGTATTGACTTCATTTTCGAGATAAAATCACGTATGATGGGGAGCGGAATGTTATCGCTTCGCATTGCTGTGATAGCATCGTCATAAACTTCAGAGCTGGTCCTCAATTCCAGAGTGTTTGCGCTCGCGCTTCGAATTACGTTTCTCGCTTGCTCGCTATATTTTCCTCCTTTAAGATAATAGAAGAAAAGATCGGTGTCGGCCAGGCATAGAGCAATATTGCTACCTTCTACCCTTTGAGACAAATTCTTCGCCCTTTTCTTCGAGCGTTTCCCAATCGGAGCTTATCTTTTGTGCGAACTTCAAGTACAACGTATCGACGTCCTCAAGAGGTTCCAGCTCAAGTCGATCCTTTTTCGGGGTCATCTTATATCTCCTAGTCTTGAACTTGCGCCTTATTTCGCTTGGAATCAATATCCTACCGCGTTTATCCGCTTCTACCACAATGCTCATACCCACATGTGGGTGAATGGGATATATCAAAGTTAAGGTGGGGAGGGTTTGAGAGTCGTTAAATTTGTCGGTTTGGTACACGCGTGTTTGCAACAGAACTACATAGTCCATCCAGAACGAGTCAAATCGAATCCAAAGGAATCAATCTCTGGCGCTTTTCCCTCGCTTCCTTGATTCTTCGTTCGAGCATTTCAAAAACTCCGTCGTTTTTCCCCTTACATTGTAAAGTCGCACGATCACGTCTGCCTCTGCGAACTTTAATAGTTCTAATGCTCACTTGCTCATATGGGCATTAAGGTCGAACTAGACGAGCAACTCGAGAGAGAATTTCGACAGCTTGCCATGAAGAAGTTTGGATATTCAAAAGGCTCCATCAAAAAGGCGACCGAAACAGCGATCAGACAATGGACCGAAACCGTATCTGGAGCAGGTCCCAAATCTGCAAGAGAAAGTGGGTCAGCGGTAGATCTTTTGACAGGCCTTCTCAAGAACACAAAGCACAAGACCTCCGTCGAGGAGCAGCATGAAATCGGGAAGCTGTGGACAAAGGTTGCAACCGAACAACGACGCCGTAGAAAGTAGACCAAACGCTTCGCTATCTCGCCTGTTCATCGATACGAACGTCTTCTTGGAACTCGAGTTTCAGGATGAGCGATGGCTTGAATGCAGAGATCTTTTGAAAAAAATAGAGACTGGGGGGATCAAAGCCTCAACATCGGATTTCGTTGTTTACAGTTCTATTTTGGAAATCGAATCGAAAGGGCGAGAGAAGAGCGAAGCGGAGATAGCGCGTTCCTTATCGCAATCTCTTCCCTGAAAGGGCTGTCCGTTTTTAGGCCTACAGTTAGCGAGATGGCCGATGCTGCGAAAACGATGAAAACTAGAAGACTCGACTTTGATGATTCCTATGTCGTTTCCGCCATGAAGGCAGAGGGTGTCAAGACATTGGTTTCCTTTGATCGACATTTCGATAAGCAAGTCGAAGTCAAGAGACTGGAACCCAACAAAATCTTAGAAAGGATGGAGAGCCTCAACTGACGCTCAACATGATGCCTCCAACAACATCCATTTCATTGTAAATAGCTTGCACTTCCTGTGAAACGAGGATCAGCGTTGCTTGATCTTGTGGCGTCGTAGCATTGTAGAGAATGGCCGGATGAGCAAACGAAACAGATACCATGCCTCCGGCAGCGAGCATCGCGAGTCCCAGGAGCCCAAGACCACACGCAAAGAGTGCCGAGCTTTTATCCTTGGGAGCCCGATAAAGAGCTAGCAAAAGTATAGTGGTCAGCATTAGCGAGGCTAGGTAGAGAAGATTCTCGACTGTCGTCACTGTTTTTCACAACAGAAAAACCAGACAATGACACATCGACATAACATGCTGCTCCGCAGTTTTCTTCACCCGTAACCATAGCCTGAGCAAAAGCATAGTCCAAGACAAGACTGAGAATTGCTGCCACAAACGCAGCTATTCCCGCAAGACCGCCCCACCGCAGAATGCTTTTCTCACTGCGACCATTGTAGTTGACTACTTCACTTTCTCTCATCATTGAAAATCACTGCGATCTTTCGGAGTCTGGATTAAAATTAAAGAAAACTAAATCCATTCATCGGTTGCGGTCTTCTCGCTACGAACATTTCCCGTGTTTAGCGTGGCTTTGGTTCCAAGAGCGACACTTCCATTTCGTCTTGGGCGACGGGTTTGTGTTCAGTTCCTTTGGGAATTACCAACAGCTCGCCTTCCTTCCGCGATCCTCTGTATGATAGCAACATGGGGACGCGTGTACCTCTTGTCACGGGTTTTCCAGCCGCGACATCTCTGGATACGACGATCCGCTTCAGAAGATCCTGCCTCTCGTTCATTAGGAAATACACTCTGTCGAAACCATTTTTGTTGAAAATGACAGCTCCCGAGTTCGGATAACACCTATAGGTTATATGTGCTAGTTATATGTGTCAAATGAACTCCACGAACATTACGATAACCGTTGACAATGAACTCAAAAGAAAAATGGAAGAGTTGAAACAGGTGAATTGGAGCGAAGTCGCGCGCGCAGCTTTTGAAGAGAAGATCAAGAAGGAAAAAAGAAAACAGATTGCTCAAGATATCAAAGCGATAAGGGAGAAAGACCGCTCCAATTGGAGCGGTAGCGAGGAAGTAAGAAAGTGGCGCGACGCTCGAAGATAGTCCTGGATTCCTCGGTAGTGGTCAAGTGGTTTACAAAGGAAGAAGATTCACAATCTGCGCTTCGAATTCTGGATGCGTTCAGCGGTGACTCTCTTGCCATCGTGGTTTCTCCGTTGACTTTTTATGAAGTGGGAATCGCTCTCCGGTACAAGCCAAATTTTTTCAAGCGAAGAAGTGCAGCGCTGTATCTCGAACCTCTTACAACTGGAACTCGAAGTTAGAGAACTCGATGAAACACTGCTTCGCGAGTCAACCAGTATCGCTTTTGACGGGGAAGTGACCTTCTACGACGCAATTCCCATCGGGATTGCGAAACTTGAGAAGACGGAACGCGTTACCGCGGATAGAAAGACCCAGTTTATGCCCCTGTCGCGAGAGGTTATCCGGTAAGATTGCTGACTGAAAACTTTACTATTCGCTAAACGAATCGTTCACGGAAACTGCTCTCTCAATCCAGTACGCAGCGAGACATTCCTTTTTGGAATTTTTCGAGGAGTCTAGTTAGAGTAATTCTTTCGTTTTTTGTTAACTGTGCCAGGCTCTTCCGGATCATGTCGTCTTTTGGAGCTTTTGGCGGAATGTCAACGAGCATGTTTACCATCCTGTATCGAATAGATTCGGATTGGGAAACACCCTCCAGCCTGAAAGAATCCCATTTTCCTGAAGGCGCTTGTGCTGATTTCTCACCGTCACATCGTCCACTTGTAGCTTTCGAACAATTTCTCGGAGTGAAGTTTCAGAGGGATGAAGAAAGAAGGCGTCGCGTGTTCTCTAGTCAAAGCTCTGAAAATTCTTACGTCGAGCTCATCCATGATAAGCCAACTCCGTGCAAAATCAGGAGTGCGCTGGAAGAAAAAGGATTGGCCCTAGAAGCACCCGTTTTACAGATGATGTTACAGATTCGATTCTAGCCGAATTTTCGTAATTCTTTTTCGGCAACCGTCAGATGCTCGAGCTGCCGAAACTGCGATACTCAGCACGAGCGACTCCTTACCCAACGTAATGGAAATAGATGGAATGTTTAAGTCTCTGGCGCTGAATACAGTTTCTTCATTTTGCAAATTCATTTAGAATGATCGATAAATGGCAATCAACCAAGATTACGTGCCGGCGCGTCTGACAGGAGTAGGATTTCTCGACCAGCGCGGTCTCGAAGGAGTGGTCACTCTTACCTCACTGGCCGATGAGCAGGAAAAGCTAGTTATGCGAGCCTTCTCCGGAGAGGTTGCCACCCATATTGCAAGATTCATCCAGGGCGACAGATCATCGATACCGAGCATTTACAATATTGTCGAAGATATTGCGGAGAAGAGCGGCCTCCAGCTCGTCAACGTCCAGATTTATAGCTCGGGTGACGTGATCCGCGGAGACATTTCCTTCCGTGGCCACGAGAAGACCCTTGCCCTAAATGGATACCGCGCTTCAGATTGCGTGGCGCTGGCCGCATTTTATGATGCGCCGATACTGGTACAAAGGTCACTACTGGGCCGGGATGATCAGGCTGAAAGCGTTTAGTTTTGCGGGGCTCTGAGAATGTGCGCGAAGAGTCTCGGTGCGAAAATGCCCGACGATCTGACGATGAGGCTCTACCAGCCTGACGAATCAAAGGCTCGTCAGAGAGTGATTCTCGTCACTACCGTGGACGAGGACGGTTTCCCGCGCAACTTGATGCTGAGCCACTACGAGGTCGTGGCGCAAGACCAATCCCACTTGATGATGCTAACTTATGCCGTCAGCAAGAGCACGCAAAACCTGCTTAGAACTGGGAAAGCTTCTCTTCTATTTCTTGACGAAGAAATGAGCTATTACGTTCGTGTAGTGTGCAAAAAAGCCGAGCAGACCATCGATGAGGCCCCGCAGGAAATATTGTTCAGAGCCGAGGTCGTAGATGTCTTGGAGGACAAGTACCCGACCACCCGCATCACGAGCGGGATAAAGTTCTCCGGTTTCGATCCGGGAATGACGGAGGAGAATCGTAAAGTAGTATTCAAAAAGCTCGTCGAGTTGGCAGAGTCCTGATCCTTATGGCAGACTGTGGCTTCGGCATTTCAATTGGAATCTATTCCTTCCCATTTTTGTGAATTTTTAGTAAAGTGGTTTAATATCGAATCAGACTGTTGAATTGGTGGAAACGGGGTTGTTCTAATTATGAATCTATTAGCCGTCCCGTCATTAGTCATTACTGCGATTGGAGTGGCAGTAGGGCTCGGCGCTGCTGTTGTAGGTGTAATTCAGTACGCCGATGCTGTTAAACTAAGACGTGCTAATTGGCTCTACAAGCTTTATCAGGAATTCTATGTCAAAAAGAATCTAAAGGAGATTCGTGAAAAACTTGATTCAGACTCAGGAAGAAAAGAGATAGAGTCATTAGTTTCAAAATCAGAAAACAGCTTGAGCGAGACAGAGTCCACCACGCTGGCTAGTTTCACCGATTATTTAAATTTCTTTGAATTCATGGTTTATTTGAAGAAGAAAGGTGCGATTAAACGAGAAGACATGATTGACATGTTCAAATATTATTTAGATTGTCTAAGGCGTTCAGCGCCGATATTGTCTTACATTCCAAAGTTTGGTTTCGAGATGTTAAATGAATTCTTTGGTCGAGATGGGTGGTGGCGCTTGAATTGAACAAAAGTCCCGTCAAGCGAATTTTCTTTTATGGAACGCTGATGAAAAGGCATGGCCGTCTTGCTGAATTGATTCGAAGCGGCAAGCTTCGTTTCGTAGGTAACGGGAAGATCGAGGCCAAACTTTACAGTGTCGGGGAGTATCCCGGCGCAGTCCCGAAGAAGGGAACCTTCGTTCTTGGAGAGGTTTACGAGGGCACCCATTTAGATGATATATTGCCTGAGTTGGACGAATACGAAGAGTATGATCCTAAACGCCCGGAAAGGAGCTTATTCGTCAGAAAAACCTCAAAGGTTCACTTGGAAAGCGGAAAGGAAGTGCCGACTTTGGTGTACTTCTACAATAAGGGTACAAAAGGATTGGAATCAATACAAGAGGGGAAATGGGAAAAATAATTGTGCTACGATACCGCTTTTTATCGAAATTTTATTGAATCTAGCACTCAAGTCGACTTCTTGAGCCTTCAATCCTTTTTCGCGTCAGCGCCAACCCCAGTCTCGAGGCTTGCCTAGTTTCTCCTAGAGAGTCATCTAGCTTGCGGGGTCATCGCGAGACATCATGATGACGGTGATATTGCCGTTTCTAGCGGTCTACACATCGAGCGCCAGAGTGGTGTAAAGTTCTCTGGGTTCCGATCTTCGAATCACATAGGGGAATCGTAAAACAGTCTTCCGAAAAACACGTCGAGTTAGCGGAGTCCCAACCATTCGGTTGACTATTCGAGCCTTCAAATATTTTCTAAAACCTTCTCCCCAATCTTTAGGCCAATCAAAAAGCACGTCAAGTTGATGTTGCACCGCGGGATTACCGGAATTATCGATGCGTCCGCAACGTAGAGATTTTCGGTCCCGTTTACGAGCCCCGTGAGATCGACAACGGCTTCGGGGTCTTTTGAAGACATTTTGCATGTCCCGCATGGATGGTGATACGTCGAGTTGTTCGACTCCACGTACTGAAGCAAGTCTTGCGACTTCCCCGGCAGAATTTCTTTCTCGACAAGCGAATTTGCCGGCTCGGTCTCCCAGATCCGTCGAGCAAGTAATAGTCCGGAACTGAGTACAGCTGCATCCTCACCATCACTGAAGAATCGAAAGTCAACGAGGGGAGGAAGATTCGGATCCTTGCCTCTGATCGTAATCACCCCTCTCGGCTTTGGGGCCATGTCTTCCACTATTGTGCCATAACATATGTCACCAGAGATTCTCCCCGATGTTGGGATTAGGTGCAGATCAAAAGAGTGCTCCGCCCGGACAGAGCTCCTGGCCCTGACGATAGCCGAGCTGGCGAAGGCCACTTTCGACTCGTCGTTGATCATCTCCCTTCCAAGATCAGTTGGTTTGAATTGAAGAGGAATATTCGGATGATCTTGCAGGTTCTTTCCGACTCCCGGCAGGTCGAGATTTTCACGAATCCCGTTTCGCGAAAGATCCTCTTTTGGTCCCACTCCCGATCTGAGCAAGATCGTTGGTGTGCCGTAAACGCCCGCACTGAGAATGTACTTGCTTGCTTCAATAGATGAAGTAGAAACCGAATCATTTTCGCTTCGAGTTAGGCACAGAGCCTCGGTGGCCCTTGATCCTTTCATCGTAATCTTATCCACCACAGTCCGGCTGATAATCGTGAGATTCGGACTCTCTCGCACTGGATCCAGAAAAGCAAAAGCGGAATTCAGTCGAACAAATTCTCGACTAATATTTCGATGCATAAAGCCCCATCCTTCTCCGGGAATCGAACAGCTCAGGTCCTTGAGCCAGGAAAATCCGCTTGCTGCAACAGACTCAGCAAACAACTTTCTCCAACCGGTCAAGTATTCACGGCCGAGCATCCTGGTTTCCAATAATCCGCTTTTACCGCGAAATGGGGTAGCGGACTCGCTATCGACTTTCTCAATTCTTTGTATCAGTGGAAAGAGCTCGCTGTATGTCCAGCCGGAGCCCCATGAATCAAAATCCTCGGCAGGAGGCCAAAGAGCTGCACATTGATTGTGCGCAGAGCAGCCACCAATCACCTTCGCCCTGAGATCGTCAATGTCCTTCCCGGCCTTGTTGGTATTGTGGTAACCCCAGTCGTGAGTTCTTACGGGAGAAACCTTCCCATCGAGTATCTCCCTCGGCCACCTCCCGGACGAATAAGGTCCGTAATCAGGTCCCGCCTCGACCAGACAAACGCTCAGACCGGCATTGACCAAGCGATTAGCTACTACGCAGCCTGACGTGCCGCCGCCAAGTATTGCCGCGTCGAAGGTTTTCAAAATTATGAGTCGAGACAGATTTCGCATTCGCTAATATGGGTATTCTTAGACTCGATACCGTTCTAGCAGCGCTCTCGTTAACGTTTTTAGCTACGCGTTTTGAGAGACTCGTGCGATGGACTCTTACGTCAAGGTCGCAAACGAATCGGATTTAGGGCGCGGGACTGCCATCACCGTGTCCGTTCCCGAGCTAGATCGAGTTGACATATGTCTAGTAAACGTGGATGGCGAGTATCACGCATTCACCAACGTCTGCACTCACAAGGGAGCGCCTCTGGCCGAGGGAAGAGTTACGAGAACTCATGTTGTATGTCCCTGGCACAAAGCGTCGTTCAGCCTTGCCGAAGGATCAAACAACTTTCCGGCAAAAACGCCCCTGCGCGTCTTTGATGTAAAGGCAGACAACGGATCAATCCTTATTCGAAAGCGGGAAAAATGACAGCTACCGAGCAAAGGCCTCGGCATAGGAAGACGGCGCCCAATCTATCTTTAGCAGTTCCGCCGCGTTTCTTCCACAAATCCTGTCCTTTGCTTCGTCGCTGATCTTGGTAGAGTTCCTAATTCGCGAGACGATATCGAGCGAGCCTTCCGGATGATCGTAATCCGACTCTATCATCAGCCTGTCCTCGAAATGAAAGACATCGATGAGAAGAGGCAGAAGGGTCTCTATGCAGTAATCAGAACTGGAGGCGAGCGTGAAGTAGAAATTTTCCCGAACGTACTCGGATGGCTTTTTTCTCAGCCTAACGTCCTTTATTGGCTGTCCGAAATCCCATATGCCCAAGATTCCTGCTTGCTTGTATACGAGGTAGGTTTCATACTCAAAGTCTAGCCATCCCATAAATCCAGGGACCCAGCCTGCTTCGCACTCTGTCATGCCCATCTTCAAATTCGGAAATTTGTCGAATATCCCGCTGAATATCATCCCTGCCGTGACAATCTGGGGATGTATCAGGAAACCGAGAAGAGCGCCCAATCCAGGAGGCATCTTGCCGGTTTCTTCATGAGCGGGCTGCCAAGGATTGGGTCTACCCGCTGCCACCCCCAGCGAGTGAAACCACAGAGGAACATCCAGTCTCTCAACTAATTCAAAAAAAGGCCACCACTTTGGCGATTCAAAATTGTCAGATCCCCATCTGCCGTGAACTTCGATTGCCTTGAAGTCAAGATCCTTGACTGCCCTCTCCGCCTCTTCCATGGCATCATTCAAGTTCAGATGAGAGGTCTGTGCTATGCCGATGAACCTCTCGTCCTTTTCCATTACATTTGCGACACCGTCATTCCACACTCTCGCCAGGGCTCTGGCGGTCTCGGGGCTGCAGTACTGCTCACAAAAGATACCGTTGTTCTGTAGCAGGCAAGCTTTGTCGAAGAAAGCCTCCTTCATCGCTTGCGTTCGAATCTTGATGCTGTAATGCTGCTCCGCAATCTTTCGCCGAGAGTTCAACTTTTGATAGAATATCTCGGGGTTCCCCTTGGCGTCTCGCTCCAGCCTTGCCTCGGTGAGGTCCTTGGGAAAATTCTCTACCAAATAATATGGTGTAAAGTGCGAATCGACGTCTATGTTCATTGCAGGATCTGACGATTGAATTTTTATTTAAATTCTGTTATTGAAACGCACCAAGTAGCTCATCTACCTGTCCGACGGACGACTCCGGCAAAATTCGGTTCAAGTCTTCTGTAATTTGAATAAATCAGACCGTAATTTTCTCAGTGTCAAGTTTCGGTGATCGGCCAAGCTCCGTGAACAGAAACGCGGTTCCCAAACAAAGAATCACCAATCCAAATCCAACTAGAACCAAGTCTTGTGTTCCGTTAAAACCAGGGAAACTAGGGCACAGGAAGGCTGAATGTTTGCAGAAATTCAGATGCGCTCGATAGCTTTCAAAGCCTTTGAAGTATTCGTAAGCTCCTTGAATCACAATCGAAATACCGATGCCAATAACTGTCAATGCTATCGCTAAATAACTTGACAATTTTACTTGCAAAACGAAATCTAGAAACAATCTCGAAATAATTTAACTTTGCCGATTGGAATCCCCGGACCGCAGCACGGGTTGAGTCGTGATCTTTCGCCGCTAATCGGAAGCTTTGCCATATGAAAGGCTGTTCTGATTTTTAGAACCACCTGTTCTGTTGATGATCTTCAATATAGAGGACTCCCAGCCCACTCAACTTGCACGCAATAACCCATTCAGGCATTTCTTCCATTGTCGCTGCCATTACCATTGTAGCTATCGTAGCCGCTTCATTGCTGAGTTATTTCATATTGACTCCGCCGGCGACGGGCACAGACGGGACCACTTTCATTACGACATCGACCGTCTATAACGCGACTATCACTAACATCACCAGCACTCACTCCCCGACTCTTCCTCCTCCAGCCATTGAGCAATGTCTGCCGCGTCCGGTAGAGTCGCCCGAAGACGTGCTCAACACAATCTACGGACCTTTAAATCCAGTCTTTGTCGCAATTCCGCCAGCGCCCGCGAACGCGACCGAGGAGACCATCCTGCAGACGCACTAACATGGGACACGTTTACACTGGCAAATTCTACTCTGGTCTGCGGAGCCGAGACTCAATTTCTGCCCAGCGAGAATTACAGCGCCAGTCCGATTTTCGCGATATACGTTAACGGGAAATTGGTGAACTATACGGTTACTCCTTCGATACCCGCCGGGCAGGCTGTCGTCAACGGCACAAGATGGCTCATCTGTCAGGCGACGCCGATTTATCTGAACGAGATTGTTGCGGCGAGCTCTAACGTGACACTGGCACTATTCTCGTCAACTCCAGTAACTGTCTTCGTCGTCAACTCGGGGCCAGACATTTCAGTCGGCCCGTGCTTCGATACCCGCGCAGCTTCCTTCCCCGGACTCGGTCGAGCCGTACTATAATGGGATGTTCGCCTACAACTAGTCACGCCCTAATTTTGCACCAGAGCTATTTTTCCGTCCCAACTGCCGGCGGGCCATAAAGTTGAGAGTGCATCTAATCAACGAAGGATTCGCGGTCCTGATCTCAAATAGCGAAATTCAGAACCCTATCAGACGCGACTTCCAGTGCGAAGACCTCGAAATTCCGCAAGAACTTCGACTGAAAAAGTAATCAAAAGGTTAGCAGTCACTTAAATACGGCCTCCTGCCCTAACCCCGTACCTTTGTACCTAGTAATTACAAAAGACCTGAATTCGGCACCTAAGCTCGATTGTTCTGTGACATGCAATATTTGTATGAAATCAATTGTTTTCATTGGAAATATCATTGAAAACGAGGGGGTACCCCCTAGGGGGAGGGGTGGAGCTAGCTAATGTCTTTCGAGTTAGGGCAGGTCTCGGGTACAGGTCTTTTGATCAGGTCTTCTAAAGAATTGGTCTAAGGATTCCCGGTGCCTTTGAACACTCGCGCATTCAGCCTATTCAACAGGCAAAAGCTACTTCAGACCGAGAGAATGTCTGATCTTTGTCTCGAGCATCAAATCATCTGCGAATCTCTTGCAAACGGCGACGACGATGACGGACGCACCCGTTACAGGGATCATGACGGCCTTGTACTGATCTCTGATCATTACCATGGCTTCGATGTCCGAGAGTCTGCCAGAGTCTGCCCGCGCATCTGCGACGAGCGACGCCACCCTCGACGCGTGAGCTTTGCGAAACTCTTTGTCGGTGTTGAATTTGATGCCGCGTGATTCATCCACGGCGACGCCCAAGAGCACTCCGCCTGTCGAGATAACGTCAACGACAAGTATCAAGTTGTCAACTGCCAGCACCTTGTTCGCAAGGCTCGTGGCTTCTTTTTCCTGCAACTCTTGCGCACCCAGCTATTGACTCTGAAACAACATGTTGAATCCAAAACGATTTTTCCGAATTCACTTCAGTCCGAAGAATCCTCTAATCTTGTCAGAGATTTCGGTGTCATTCGCAGACTTTTCGCAAGCTACGACGACGATAATCCCCTTCTCCGCAATCCAGATCATCAGATCCAACGACACCTTGCGTATCAAAGCAAGAGTCTGCAGGTTCGAAAAAAACCTGTCATCGGCCTTGGCGCTTGCCATCATCATGGCCGCCCTGAATGCCGGTCCCCGCCAATCCTCCGGATTTTCCGAAAACGCGCTCCTGTACGACTCGTTCGCTACAGTGCACAATGGCTCGCCCGTATGAGTGATTATTCCGCATACCATGATCGACTTGTTAATCTGCAGAATCTTGTTCGCAAGATCGGCAGCCTCTGTAGATTCCAAGCCCAGACTCCCTCATCTGTTCGGAAGCTTGCGTTCTTCAATCGCGAACCTGCAGTGGTCGTATCCGCTGACCGTGCATTCAAGCTCTTTCGCGAAGAATTGTTGATTGTTGTGCATCGCGCTCCAGATTCCGCCAAAGACGCCCGCCAGGAAGAAACAGGAATTTGCAAGACCTTTCCTCTCCAAGCTGAACATGCTGTTCTTGACTACGCATTCCGCGTGAGCGTTTTCGAGAATTCGAAAGTGTTCGCGGCCCCAGCCGGCGAGGTAGCCCAACCTCTCGACCTCCTTAATCGTCTCCTCAAGCGAGAGTCCTCTCTTCAAAAGACCGGAGGCGAGTTTACCTCCATAGCCCTCGCCCATGTCGTACAAGATGAGCGAAGCTGCGTCTGTGAACTTGTCGTAAAGCGTGTTCTGCAGGGACCGAAAGGCCGACCGGCTGAGGATGAAGACATGAGCGCGGGTCGCGGCGTCCTTGAGCGTTCCATCAGCCTCTCTGATCAGGACATCTTCGGGAGACTTGGATAGCAAAATGTCCCTGAAAAGATGATAGCGGGGATTATATCAGCGTGCCTATGCTATTTTCAGGCATTGAGGAACGAGTAAATTACAGTCGCGCGCTCAGAGCGGCAGTGACCCCAACATCAAGCCACCCTGAAGCAGATAGTGAAGATACACCATTTGCTTGTGACTTTTCCGAACAGAGGTTACATTGGCGTTCGTTTTGGCTAGCGGAAGGAGAAGCTGCATCGCCCTAGCTGCAACCAGCGCGAGACAAATGATTGAAAGAGGGTTGAAACTCAAACTTGAAAACAAAATCAAATAGGAAACCAGGGGCGCGATGCTAGCAATCATCGATAGTCTCAGAGTTCGCGCGGGACCGATCACGATCGGAATCGTCTTGCGGTGCTCTGCCTTGTCGCCATCATAGTCCGCCAGATCGTTCAGCGGGGAAGTAGAAAAGAGAAAAACTAGAAACATCGCGGAGGAAAAGATCAAGTCTGCGTTGATAATGCCGGCAGCCGCTCCACCGAATATGCTTGCTGATACGCCGCCTACTCCTATGCAGAGCGTCTTCAGAATGAACTTGTCCTTGAAGTTGAATGGCCTGACGGAGTAGCAGACGCCGAGGAATATCTCAAACAAGGAGATCAGAAAGGGAACCCGTCCAAGGTAGAAGCCTATCGCAGCACCCAAAACACTTAGGCACAATACAAAAAGTGCCGCCGCTCTTTTGCTCACGATCTTCGATGCAATTGGTCTAGTTGGCGCATTGATTCTGTCCGCTCCCGTATCGAACAAATCATTTAGGAGATAAATTCCGAGAGAGATTAGAAAAGTGGCGAGGGGAGCGAGAGCCAGCACCGAAATAGCCGCGCCACCCCTCGTAGCAACTAGGACTCCAGCCAACGTCGAAAAGGCATAGACCGACGCTCTTGATAGGCGTGAACTGGCCAATCGCCAGATTTTTCCTACTCCAGAGTAGCTAACGGAAGTGACTTGCATGGCATTGTTTCCATGAGAACCTCCCCCTAATGTATCTTACTCCGATATAGTGTCCTGACTCTGTACGATTTAATTGCTCGAACGTGAGAGTGTATCTCATTATGCAACAGGTCGGCTCTGTAGGCCAAGATCTCGAAGTTACCTCTGCCAAGATGATTCGATCTTATCCACAGTTGGCTCGCGAGGTGGTTAGCATGATATCCTCGGCTAGCAAGGAGATCTATCTGGCTTCTAGGTACTACGAGGCCTCGATAGGAAGCAGGTTGCTCGCAAAATTTAGCGAAGGAGTGATTCTGCATATTTTGGACGGCAACTCGAGCGGCATCTCCTTTGAGGAGCGCATCAGGGAAGCGAGCAAATTTGATACGAAAAACAGGAGTCTCATGTTGCAACTGTTAGAATCACCCAACGTTAGGATTGGGTCGTGCAAACTTGACTACAGTTTTCTCGTGGTCGACAGAAGGTTTTGCGGTTTCGAAGTAACCAATCCAGCCAACCCTGACGAATTCAATTTCGGAGTGAAACTGGAAGACAGCGAAATAGCAAAGAGTTTGATCGTAACATTCCAAAATCTCATGGGGTCGAGTGCGCCGCTTGAGGAATGCGAGGCGCCTACTGACGAATTGTTTTAGGTGAGTTTGATTGAGCACACAGGATTACAAGACAACATCTGTGAACCAATCGCAAAGAGCAAAGGACTTCGTAGTCAATGGAATCAAGGTAAACGAGATAATTGATGTCCTTGAGGGACTAGGATACAACTGCGAGACTAGTTCGCAAATATCAGGCGAAAGCGGATACAAGCAAGGGTTTGACATTGTTGCCGAAAGGGAATCTGAAACTATAGTCCTTGACATCGTTTCCTATAGAACATCCATTTTGGATGTCATGAG
>JASHPO010000052.1 GCA_030038075.1 Nitrososphaerales archaeon
GAACCGGTACAGTCTACGAAAACTGCGCAGGGACCTGAAACTGTTTTCCTCATCTTAGCGCATGTCATCACGGCGTTTTGAAAGGCAAACTGTGTCTTACCCGTGCCAGCGGCTCCGTAAATGTCGGTAATACAAGCGATGGGCAGTCCGCCGCCTAACAGTTTGTCAAAATTGGACGAGCCCGTAGTAATTCTCTCTAGTTTGAGCTTTCTGAATGAAATCTCGCCCAAGAGCGGTACTACTCAATAGTGTGACGTTCGAAAGTAGGATAGCCTTTTATTTCTTTCAAGGGGAAAATCATCAACCTCTGACATGTCGCAACAGGCAAAGAGACCTCTTAATGCGCTTCAAAAGGCGATAAACAAGGAAGTGTGCGTCCGCTTAAAGATGGACCTTGAGTATAGAGGAAAGATGAGCAGCGTAGACCCGTACATGAACGTTATTCTCTTAGATGCCACGGAATACAGCGGCGGTAATCCTTCGGCAAATTACGGCCGCGTCGTCATTCGGGGAAACAACGTGCTGTTCATAAAGATCTCAGACAGTTTTCAAATCTGAGTCGTCTTTACAAGACACGGTACCTAAGGAGGAGAGGAGAAGCTAATATCTTTAGGGCAAGGATCGGCTACAGGTCTTTTAATCGGTCTCATCGAAAAGGCATCTCGTCAAACGTCGAGTTTCTGACCCTGGATCCCGAGAATGTTTTTGCGTTTTTGCCACATCTCGAAAGATACGAAATTCTCTCCGAGAGCTTAAAGGTTAAATGCACTAGATTAGGAGGTTTACTCTCTGAAACAAGAGAAGAATAGATCGATGCCGATTACAGACGCCACAAAGAAGCAGATCGCCCAAAAGCGAAGGCTCTTTTTCAAGATTTGTCTTGTCTGCGGAGCAAAGAATTCCATTTCCGCGACGAGATGCAGAAAATGCAAACATGAAGCGCTGAGACTCAAGAACAGGGCGCTCGGCGTGAAAAAGTAAGCTCGTAAATACGTTAAAAACGCCAATTTCCAAGCCCGAACCATCTGGGCGTGTGGTCCAGCTGGTCTAAGACACCGCTCTCACACGAGCTCCCCTCGCTGTAGAAGGTAGCTATGGAAAGCGGGAATCGCCGGTTCAAATCCGGCCACGCCCACGTTTAGAATCTTCAAATAATCTAGAGACCAAAGAACTAGTACATTTGAAGCAAACACTGGTAACAAGTCTTCTGGAGTCGACAAGACTCAGGAGCAGATCATCAATGACTTCTACAAGTTTCTACGGATTGATCTACAGCTCGGAGACAGCACAGCTAGAGATTTGAAGAATGGTCTCCGACACTACCTATTCGATTATCTGAAGGAAGAACCAAGCGTTAAATCAATTAGGGATTTTCTCGGCCAGTTGTCAGACCACCAAGAGAAATACATGCATTATCTTAGGACGCTCAAAAGATTCTACAGGGACTTCATGGGAAAGACCCGAATTGGTTGCTTCATTCAAGTTTCCTACTCGTGGCTTCAATCCCCATACATTCTAACTAGCGAAGAACTGCAAAAATGGTACAGCTTCGTTGATTCGGTAAAGGACGATCCCCTATACAATGGAGATCCATTGAGACTAAAGGCATTGTTCCTAATTCTTGCAAGCTCGGGGCTAAGATTAGGTGGAGCGAGAGCTCTAAGGCTCTGCGATGTGGACTTTTCAACTGGAAAGGTTTCTCCGTATCACGTTCACGCAACAGCCACAAGTAAGAAGAGCAATTTCAGTTTCATTAATTTTGAAGCTTTGGACTTGCTGAGGAAGTATGTCAATGAAAAGGGAATAACAGAACCAGAAACAAGACTCTTTGAGGGAAACAACTCAGATTGGCCAAAGCAGTTTCAGATCGTGAGCGAGAAGGCAGGGATCAAATTGACACCAAAGAACTTGAGATCTTGGTTTTCTTCTGAGAGCGCCGAACTAGGAATCTCAGATAGATACGTGGACTTTGCAGGGCAGAACTCCAAGAAGTGTACTTGCCAGACATTACTCGGACTTCAGGCCGAGAAGCTGCAAAGAATCTATCAGAAAGCTGGGCTGAAGGTGCTTGGTGCATCGAACTCTTCCTTGATGACGCTTCAATCAGTTGCGAATTCCCTTTCGAGTCGAAGAATTATGACATTGGATATGATGAAGAAAGCCATGGCCGACATGAGTCAGAAACTAGCAATACTTGCTGAACAAGCCGAGGAAGCTGAGAAGACCAAAAAGACGACAAAAGAGATACAAAATTTGTGGTCTATAGTAGATTTCCAGAAAGGAGAGCTGCGAAAAATGGATGAAATGTACAAAAACGCCTCTGTCAGTTCCTCCTAGCGAAACGTGAGTGATCCAAGTATTGTCCTGGATTCTCTAATCCTAGAATCCCACATACAATTCCCATGAGAATGTCATATACTTTGATCATGTCCTCATCATAGACTTTGCTAGTATCAATTAGCTGTCCTAGAGAAAAAGCTCTTATCTTTCTCTCTTCTAGTGCTTTCTTGCACTTCTCTTCTTCGTTTCTCTCCTTCCAGAAGTTCAAATAGGAGCTTATGGCGATAACATTCGCCATCAAATCTATCGAATTTATGAAAGACCTTATCATCAAGCCACGCATAATTCATTCCTTTGCCTTCTCCATCGGGTTTCTTGTTCTTCAGCTCGAAGCCTAATCGCCTATCCTCGTACTCCACTACAAAATCAGGGATACCTCTGTAGTCATGGGATGACATGCCGCACCATTCCTGTTCGATAGGGATTCCTCTGCGTTTCAGATCTCTCACAACTTTATCGAACGTCTTTTCAAGTGCCTATCCTTTGAGCCGCTTCTCTTTGGAAACCTTAGATGGTTCGCTTACGTAGAACTTAGGATCTGAGTCTGGATCAACCTTACGAACTGGCATAATTTCCAATCCACCTTGTAAAGTCGGACTGCCATTTAGCTGCTACAAGAGATGCTGGCCCAACAAACGGCATCTTGAGACCCTCATAGTTATACACTAGTGTACAGTATTATGCTGTATGAAGTAGGAGTACTATGGCCTGAGAGTTTGACGGCCTAGACAAATGAAGATATGGCACATACAAACGATTTAGTTACCTATACGCTCCATTTTTTCGAGCCATTGCCATTAGTTTCAAACGCAGATCCGCTACATTCTTTCCAGAAAAGCCCCGACTCGCTGATCGGTTTTTCGCCTTCGGATTTCAAGCTTGACCTTCTGTTATCGTTTCAAACTTTCTCGATAGCGAATTGACTAATGATGAGGTAAGAGAGTCTGCCCAACAACGCTTCGAGCACTTCGAGAAAAAGTATCCTTAGGAAGCTCTGACTTTGCTTCTTGTGAAACACCACGTGGCAAAGAAAACAATGAGAGATGATAATGCTCCAGCAATGATCGTCTCTAATTCCACTGCGCTGGATCTAATAGGGCCAGTTTCAAGGTGAGCTACATTTGAGAACGTTATTGTTGTCCAGAATGCGATGGCCCACGAACATGCGAATAGTGCAGAAATGAGTAACCGTCTTTTCATGAGGTCATACGCTTTCTTGCTTAGAAACTGCCTGAGGCGAACTTTGTCTACTATTTCTGTCGGAATAAGAACCACAGCAAGTTTAGAGATTCTGTAGTGTCTGGAAGCTCTTCCTCTAAGTGAAGACGATGGTGTGGTATCTCTTTCTATCAATCCCATTGATTCTAGTCTGTTGAGGTGAATCAGAACATCTTGTACGGACAGCTCGGTTCCACTTGAAATTTCAACTGCAGTGGCTTTGCCGGAGGCAATTTCTTTCAGGATTCTCCTCACGTTCTTGTTGGCAAGCTCAGTGCAAGCGAGTTCGAAAAGCCTCTCGTCTTCGCTGGAGCTTATCGCTTTAACGCAATCCTCTGCGTCTACGTTATCTTCCCCCTCTAGCACGGCGGACTCTCATCTCCGTGTTGCAAGCCGATTAATCAGCGTAACTAATTTCCCGCGATTTTTTAAAAGAATGTTTTTCAAAAACTATTATACAAGTAAAAGCGTTCATTTCGAAATTCCATATAGTTCCAAATGAACTCAGAATTTCATGAAAACCCGACTCTCCTTGGCAGTATTGTTGACTACGGTTATATCTCTTACACTCTTCTTGAGCAATAGTGCAGTTGTTTATGCCAGCTCACAGTCTGTAAATTCGCAACAAGAAGTAAGTACAACCGCAAACAGTGCTAATCTCTCTAACTGTCCACAGCCTACAGACAGTGAGTCTGTAATAGCTGGAATTCAAAACAATCCAGCTTTTAGTTCACTCGCAGCTAACAAAGAATACAATCTAGAAAGCGTTGGTTTTGAAGTTGGCTCGAATTTCTGCAATTCGATGTATATCTTTGGTAATGCAACATATGGATTTATAGAGATTATTTTCAACTCAGTCGGTTCAGTGATCTTAGCAACACACTATCCAGTAACGAACATCTCTGCGGCCGGCGGCGCAAATGTCAATTGGTCGGGCTATGAAGCTACTGCGAATCCGAACAACCTTATCATTTATATTGACAATGCTCAAGTTGATTTCACCGTACCGACAAACAGCACTCCTTCGCAGGGAAAGAACTCTAACTGTTGTCAGGTTGCCGAATGGGTAGGCTTGGGTGATAAAGCGGCAGCTTCGGACGGTGTGCTAATTCAAGGCGGGGTTTTAATCGGAGACGGGTCATTTGATTATGTAACGAGCGGGGGCACGACGTATTACTCACCGATGTTCTTCTACGAGGGAGTCGGAACATACGCATTCACTCCTTGGAGTAGCACCTGCCTGCTGGTAAATTATGGAGATAGCGTAAACGTTACAATCAACAAAGGGACCTATGGCAATAGCAATCAGTTCGACATTCAAATGGTGTACGGAGATAATGATCCTAGCTCCACCTGTGCCATCTACCTGTACATGAGCTATTCGATTAGTCCTACTTGGGTCGAATATATATTTGAGGCCGTATCCAACAGCAGTTGCTCATATGATTATGATCCCATATATGGCACTGGCGTATGCCAAATAATACAATTCGATACGATTACGTATACGGCCGAAATGAACATTGGTTTTGGGTGGTTTGGGGCGTTCGCCAATACTAACAACTACAACTATTATGCGGACTGGATAAATCAAGGTGTCCAAAATACAGCCGTTTCAACGAGCAGTAACACCGCATTCGTCGAAACATGGGATAGTTCTACTCAGACTTAGTGAGACGGTATTGACAATGGCACCTGCTGACAAACGTGGCATTGTTGCAATCGCTGCACTTGCCATAATCGCTAGTTCCTCTATAATCGTACTCGCCAATATTAATTCGATCTACAGTACGCTCCCTCCATTGTCTGAGTGCGGCTCAGTTCCGCATACAGTGCCCGCGGCAATGCAGTCATTAGTTTCGCAGATAGAAAAAAATCCCACCTTTGTTTCCGATGAAAAGGGTGTTTCATTTCGGTATTCCAACAGCAATCTGATGTCCGAACAGTATTATAATGGCACAACTTACGCTGTTTCCCACATTCTGTTTGTGCACATTATAAGCAATGAAAAAGAGGATTTTATTGCAGTCAACATCACACCCAACGGAAACACGACTTTTGCTCCTGATTTTAACTCACAGATAGAGTGCGTCAGGAGCGTTCCTTCTTCTCAAGCCTGAATGCTTTAAATGTACGCAAATAGTTTTTTGGCTACAACTAAACCTGCCTTGTCTTATTGTAAATCCGAATGGAGTCTGAACGTTCCAGTCTCTTTCTTTTGATACCATAAACTGGATTTGTTCATTCCTTACTTGTCTCTACCCTGTTTCTCATCAATATCTCTAAGCTTACCGTAAATTGCACCTTCCGTTGTAGCTCGCCTACTACATGGTTGCGACAAACTCACAGTTCGGTATTCTACAGATCCAACGAATAATGCCGGGCAAACAAAAGAAAGACGCAGAAGAAGAGAATCTATTCCCCGCGTTCTTGATCGAGCTAAACGAGGAGCAAAGGTGATATTGGTATCGAGATTTCAAAGAACAAAAAGAGAAATTTCTTACAGCCTACGACAACAAAGATCCTTCAAAAAGCACCCATCTTCAGAGGAGAAAACAACTGGATCTGTTCAGAATGTCCGTACAGAACTCAATGCGACAAGATCGAGGGAGTTTAACAACAATTAACAACAATTAAATAGGGTGCTCCCTACTTCCCTATATATGGCTAAATTCAGTGTCAATATTCCTGATAAAATCGAAGAGGAATTCCGAAAGGCCGCTATGGTGAAGTTCGGGCTAAAACAGGGGAATCTGACTCAAGCTCTCATAGAGGCAATGGAAGACTTTACTGCCAAAGTCAACAAGAAGGAAAAGAGGAAATGAACGATATGTCAACTCAACAAGAAGACAAGCAAAGTAAAAACAGGAAGATCTGGGTAGTTGTACAAGAGGATGTAAACGGGCAGAAAAGAACCTTGAGAGAATTACCATTGCAGTTCAAAGTATTCTCTTCTGGCAGCGATGGATTCTATGGTTCTGATAAAATCCCCTTCGATAACGGAGAACGCTATCAGGTCAGTTTCATTCTAACAAGAATTGGCTCCAAACCGAAGAAATAGGAAGAGAAATAACCATCTTAATCTAGGCGTATCTAGCAATGCCGGACTCTAGCAGAATAGTTAGTGTGCGTCTCTCTGAGTCTGAATTAACGGCTTTGAATCTCCTTATGGAAAAACAGGGGTACAAGGGTCTTGGTGAGCTTCTTGGAGCTGTGGCCAGTGGGAAATTCAAGGTAGGACTTGAAGAAATGAGAAACGTGATCGAAGATGTACTACGATCGTACTACGTCCCTGAAATGATCAAGCACGAGAAACCGCTCTCACACGAGCACCCCTCCTAACAGAAGGTAGCTATGGAAAGCGGGAATCGCCGGTTCAAATCCTGCTACGCCCACCAATCACCAACAGATTCTGAGAAACGAGACGGACGAACCATTCTCAGAGAAATTATTGCGAGCTAAAGCGAAGCTAGCCAGTATTATTTTCAGTCCCGCTCATTTTTGTCAAAGCTCAAGGCCTTGCTCTCGCTCAATTTCCTCGATGTCTGCGCGCGTAAGCTGGCCTTCGGAGTGTTCTCGGCGTCGTTTCTCAATTGCTTCCTCATGCAATTTTAATTCAAAAAATAGACATTTTGAAACTGGAATATAACCGACACGGATCTCTGCATCATATTCGCCAATGGTCGAAGTCTAAAGTGCAGACTTTACGCACCAATTGTGTAAGCTAATATCGCTCGGACTTTGCTTCTGACTTGAAATGCCGGAACTAGGGAGATCATTAGTAAAGCCCGCGTACGACGGTCGCTCGATTGCAAACATACCGGATACCGCCGCGAAACTTCTGGGAGCCCACTTCACGCGACCCCTGTTACACGAAAAAATCTCAGATTTCAAAGATGCCAAAAACGTCGTTCTTCTTTTACTGGACGGCTTGGGATCAAAACTCATCGAGTCGGCTAGGGCTAACTACGGTCTTCCCTCTCTTGATATGATCCAGGAACATTCTGTCAGCTTTGACATCACCTCAGTATTCCCTTCAACGACAGCCAGCGCGATGGCTTCAATTCATACCGGTTTGACGCCGCAGGAGCATGGCGTGATCGGTTACACGATGTATCTGCGCGAGCTCGGTCTAATTGGCCAGATGCTGCGCTTCACTCCTGCGCTCGGCGGAAGATCTCTTTTTGATTCGGGTCTGGACAGACAAAATTTTCTTGGGGGCCCTACGATTCACGAGCGCCTTGGAAGTGAAGGAATAGAATCCATAGTTTACAGTCCTCGCTATTTGATTGACAGTGGACTCTCGCAGGTGACTTACCGTGGTGCATTCGTCGAGCCCCAGAACAGCGTTGCTGACATGATAGTGAGACTCAGAAAGAATTTGGAGAATGGCGTGGGCAAATCTTTTCACATAGCATACCATCCGTCGCCCGACACGTTATCTCATGCGCACGGGCCTTATTCTGAAGAATACGCGGTCGAGTTGGAATCGATATTCAGAATTGTCCATTCAGAGCTTTTCAGAAAGCTCGACAATGAAATCGCGGAAAACACGGTTCTGATAATCAGTGGAGACCATGGCGCTGTTCACGTCAAAAGCGAAGACATTGTTGATCTTTCGAACCATCCAGCGTTACTGAATATGCTGAAACTTCCTCCAACAGGCGATTCACGGGCTACTATACTACATATCAAAGAGGGAGAAGAAGATCATCCAACAAAGTACTTTGAACAGAATTTCAACAATCTGTTTGAAGTTAAGAGTTCAAAGGAGTTGCTCGACCAAGGGTACTTTGGCATGGGAACGATAAGAGAGGAAACAAAAGATCGAGTCGGAAATGTCGTTGCGATACCAAAATCCTACAACGCGATCGACTACAGCATTCTAGATCCAAACCACGGAAGTGTCCCTGGCAGGCACGGAGGTGCAAGCGAGGAAGAGATGAAAGTACCCTGCATAATTTCGAGGTTAGGCTCGTCGAAGAATTCTGATTAATTCTTGTCAGTTAAGGCCTTTGCTGCGTTTGTAGAATCCTTGTTTGCCTTGAAAGATAGCCCGCAACCGCAAGAAGACGCGGCGTTTGGATTGTCTATCTGAAAGCCAGAAGACTGGAGATTTTCCACGTAATCTATCTTTGAACCTCTCAAATAAATCAGGCTGAGCTTGTCGACGATGACTTTCACGCCCTTGGTTCTCACTACTGCGTCGTCACCCGAAACTGAATCATCAATCGACATCCCATAGGACATCCCAGCGCACCCGCCGCCCGAAATGTAAAGGCGCAGACCTGCGTCTGGTTTGCCTTCCTTGACAAGCAGATTCTTTATCCTATCCACCGCTGTGTCTGTGAGAATAAGCTGCTCGGAAGTACTGCTGATCAGCGAGGTCATATGGAACCAGTAAAATAAGGTCGATTCTGGATATAATCCTTTTTGTCAGTTTGGCTGAGCGAGAGCACTAGTCTCTTCTCGGACGCCGTCCCTTGTAACGTATATCAGGTCCACACCGTCACCGCTAGATACGTCTCTCTTGATTGCTGAACGAATCGCCTTTACAGCCAGGTCCCTGGCACGCTCTTCGCTCATGCCATCAGTGTAGCCGTTTTCAATTACACCGATCGCGATTTCGGCTCCAGAACCGACTGCGGCATAGTCATCGGGAATGATAGAGCCGAGAGGATCCAAAATCCAAATCATTGGTTTCGCATCCACTCCGCCGATCATTACTTGAGTGATCATGGGAGCATACCTGTTCTCAAAAAGAATTACGGAAAGCAGTTTTGCAACTGAATTCGCGGGTAGTGGTCTTCTAAGCTCCAGCTCGCGAATCTTTACGTACGACTGGAGCTGCTTTATGAGAACCTGCATGTCGCCTATCATGCCAGCGCAGGCCGCGCCGACAGATTCGGTGACCTTGAAAGTTTTTTTCGCGGTCTTGCTCACGATGAAACCACCCAGTGTAACTCTCCTCTCCGCGCCGAGAACAAGGCCATCTTTGTACGCGACTCCAACAACAGTCGCTCCGGGAATGAAAGCTTCGTTAAACGCCATTAAGCAAACAACTGAATTCCTTCGTTTTGCTCATTGGCTAATTAGGCTTTTCGGATGAAGATTTGATAGAGATTTGCCAGAGAGCTCCATCTTTGCGAAAGTCGATTTCGCATCCTGTTATTTTCTTTGCGACCTCGGCATTTGTTGTGAAATGATCGGTGATACGCGAAGTTGTGAAAGCGCTACTTCCTTTCACGCAACAAAGCAAAGTTACTAGCATGTCCGCCAGGTGGGAATCTGCGTTAGGTGAATACTCTCTTTCTTTACAGAAATTCTTGGCCGCTTCCTCTCCGACTCGCTCACTAGGCTTTCCTCTTTCTCCCAACGCTGAAGATCCGACGAAACAATTGTCTGAAACGTCGTAGATTAAGATTGACGAACCTGCCGAAAGAGATTTTCCTTCGCTTTCAACACTTGTAATTGATTCGATGCCCTGTCGCCGCAGCACTTCTCTCGCAGATTCAACCTGTCTTAATCCGACATGTCTCGGAAGCATTCTAGAGCAACTGAAGACAGCAGTTGTCGGTCTGATGTTAGCTGATCTTTCCATTACCACAGGTTCACTTCTTGAAGTTCTCGAACATCGAAGTTTTAAAATTCCTCCACCCTTCGGGTAATACCCTCTTTGCTGAACCTCGAACTCTATCTTCGCGCCCAACTTTCTGTAAATAGGCAATACAACTTTTTCTACATAGTCTACGGTCGGACTGTTCGGCACCTCAGTTCCTCCGATTATTACAGTGTCCAGAGTGATTCCACCGAAAAGGGAAATCGGAATTATGCTCTGGGCTATCAGCGAGACGCTTCCCGCGGTTCCAGTGTCGATAGGCTCTTTGAATGATTTCAATAATTCTCCAGGAATGAACTCGATCTGAGTGGAACCAACAGTAGCTCCCTCGATCCTTGCCGAGCACAGTTTTGCAGCAGCGAGGACCGATTGAAGGTGCTGAGGCCGAAGACCTGGTTCCTTTCTCTTAGCTCGTATATGCATAATCTTGATCGGCTTTTTGAAGATGGAAGATAGCGCGACTGAGCTTCTGATTATCTGCCCACCGCCCTCGCCTAAGGATCCATCAATCTCAATTTGTTCCAACACTATTTCGACGGGACAAACTCCCGCATGACACTTTTAATACACTCGAAAGAAGCTCAGTTTGCTCTCGATGCAAAAAACGGGCCTATTCATCGGCAGATTCCAGCCTTTTCATTTGGGACACTTACAGACGGTAAAGTTTGCTCTAAAGCAAGTGCAACACCTCTACATTATCGTAGGGAGTTCCCAGAAAAGTCATGAGTTCAAAAATCCCTTTACCGCTGGCGAGCGAATCATAATGATCAGGAACACGCTCAACGAGGAAAAAATCGATCCGTCAAGGTACTTGATAATCCCGATTCCCGATGCAATCGGCCACGCCGTCTGGACAGCTTACATAGATCAGACTGTGCCTAATTATGACGTTGTGTATTCAAACGACAGGCTGACGCTTCAACTGTTCAAGGAAAAAGGAGTCCGTACAATTGAAGCTCCATTGATCGACAGGCCGCAATTCTCGGCGACCGAAGTGAGAAAGAGAATCGTGGAAGGTGGGAACTGGAAAGCACTCGTTCCAAGGTCTGTTGCAAGGCTAATAGCCCCTATTATTCGAAAAGGTCGGTTCGACGGGTTGGAATGAGACAAAAACGGTTAATTCATAGCTTGCGAAAATCTTCTATTGCATGAACCTTGCGCTAAGTCTCCAAATCAAGGAGAACGTGTTCAGTTTGGACGAGCGCATACGGTATTTTGGGTACATGGACAACAGGCAAGGTATGGTAATCAGCGAATTGCGAGACCCTAACAAGAGTCATCCGGGAGAGATGCAACTCGTCCGAGATCTTACCTTCTTCAAGGGAGCGATGGCTTCGTGGTCGATGTATTTCGGCCATGTGCAGTACTCTGTTGTAAGTCACGACTCTTCAAAAATCATAATGATTCCGGTCGAAGCAGGTCTGGTGATAATCACTGCTGAGTCATCATTTCCGATTCAAAAAGTAGAAACGGTTGCCGAAACTGTCCACAGACTTTTGTCCTAAGCAAAAGTTTAGATGGGCTGAAAATTCCCGTTTTTGAATACGATGGATTCTTCAAATTGAGAAAGCTCGTAATGATTCCTGGACCCACCAATGTCCCCGATCGGGTCATGCAGGCAATGCTTACACCGACTATCAATCACCGCGGCCCCGAGTTCCATGAACTCTACAAGGAAATTCAGTCTAACGCGCAAAAGGTGTTCCAGACAAGTGATGAAATCGTGGTAATATCCGGTTCCGGCACTGCTGGTGTCGACGCCGCAGTTGGTTCGATTCTGCAACCCGGCGACACTGCGATTGTTCCGAGTTACGGCGAGTTCTCCAGCAGATTGGGCGATTCGGCGAGGTACACGGGAGCTAACGTCATTGCGCCCGAAGCTGATCTCGGATCAGTTCCAAACTTGGAAGACATCGAGAAAGCATTCCAGACTGCGGGAAGGGTGAAGGCACTTTGTGTAGCGTTCAACGAAACTTCAACAGGCGTAACGTGGCGTAGATTGAAGGAATTGAAAGAAATTGCGAGTAAAAACGGCGCGTTATTCGTAGTCGATGCAGTTAGCGTCTTGGGAGGGGAGAACATTCCAGTTCAAAAACTGGGTATCGACATTTGCATTGTGGCATCTCAGAAATGTCTCGCTGCGCCGCCCGGAGGGGTAATTCTATCATTCGGTCAAGAAGCAAAGAAAGCTATGGCTCAAGTGAAACCTAGAAACCAGTATTTTGACATTCCCAAATACTTCAAATTCGCGGAACATGCAGAGACTCCAGCCACTCCATCGCTTCCTATTTTCTTCGCGCTCGATGAAGCTCTGAAAATCATTCTCGAAGAGGGCCTTGAAAAAAGATTCACGAGGCACGAAATCTGCGCGGACGCATTCTATGCGGCATTTGAATCTCTTGGGTTAAGGGCGTTCACCGCAAAAGAATTCAGATCGCACACAGTAATCGGAATCAAGTACCCGCCCGGAATCAAGGATGAAGAATTTAGGGCGCTTCTCGACAAAAAATTTGGCGTCCTCGTTGCGGGCGGATTTGGCAAATTAAAGGGAATCATGTTCCGTGTTGGCTCGATGGGAATGATCAACTCGACGCTGGTGACCGTAACGCTAGATGCAATTTCGCAATCCCTGAGATATTGCGGCTACCAGAGTAAACCTGAACAGGCACTCCAAGCCGCTTGGAATATCCTCAAAGCTTTGGACCAATAGTAACCATTTTAACAGATTAAGGCAACACTAGTTTTTACAATGACGCTAGAGAATGGATCTTTGATTCTGGCCGATTATACGGCAAAGATCAAGGACACTGGACAGATTATAGATACCACTCGAAAGGAAGATGCTGAAAAGGCTGGGAACGCGGATCCCACAAGGGACTACGAGCCAAGACTAATTGCAGTTGGCGAGGGATGGGTATTGAAGGGCCTCGACGAGGCGTTGCAAAAGGCCGACGCGAATCAAACGCTGGATATCGAGCTAACACCAGACAAAGCTTTTGGTGTCCGTGACCCTAATAGGGTTTCGCGTATCCCGATCAAAAAATTTGGAGAAAAGGCAGCCGAGCTCGAAGTAGGAGCTGAAATCGAAGTCGACAACCGCGTCGGAGTAGTGAGGTCGGTAGAATCGGGACGAGTGCTGATAGACTTCAATCACAAGTACGCGGGAAAGACACTACAGTACAACTTGGAGATAAAGCAAAAACTTGACGAACGGAATCAACAGGTGGAAGCTCTCATACGAAGAAGACTTCCAATCGAAAAGGAGAAGGTGAAGTTTGAGGCAATCGGGGAGAGCGAAGTGAAGATAACTATTCCCAGCGATTACTTCCTCCTCGACGGTTTACAGATCATTAAGAGAGGAATCAGCACCGATCTGTTCAAGTTCATAAAACCGCTAGACAAAGTTTCGTTTATTGAGGAATACGAAAACCCCGCAAAGAAAGAAGCTGAAGTCAAAAAACAAGAAGAGGAGAAGAAAGAATCTCCTAAGGCCGAGATCACACCGCCCCCACCGGAAGCTTCTCCACCAGAAGCTCCTTCGCCAACGACAAGCCCAGCGCCAGAAACGAAACCCAGCTAATCAATTACGCCAGTTCCGAGCGCAAGCTTCCGCGCTGACGCTTCGGTGAGCCTAACTTCGTCGAGTATCGTATACCTTTCCTTTCTTATTTCCCTCGCTAAAACTAGAGCTTTGATTATTTCGTCGTTTGTAGCGTTGATTCCAGACGCCTTTGTCGGCAGCCCGATCGTCTCAAGCGAGCGACGAATCGATTCAGAATCACTTCCTTGCAGTTTGGACATCATTATAGTTCCGATTCCGCAGCGCTCTCCATGCAGACCTCTGCCAGGAGCGACTATGTCCATTGCATGACTGAAAAGATGTTCTGACCCGCTGCACGGTCTGCTGCTTCCGGCTATTCCAGCTGCCACGCCCGAACTGATCAAAGCCTCCACCACTACGCGAACACTCTCGTTGTTCAGCGGTGAAATGATGCTAGCGTCCTCAAGGACGAGATGTGCAGAAAGCAGAGCTAAGCTTGCGGAATAGCGCCCGTAATACTCTCCAGTCTTTACGTGTGATAGCTCCCAGTCCTTCACGGCAGTTATTTTTGCGATCAGGTCTCCGCATCCGCTGATCATCAATTTGGGAGGAGCTTTTCCGATAATTTCAGTGTCGGCTACGATCGCAATTGGAGGTTTTGCAACTACGGAATACGGTCTGTCAAGTCCTTTGACGGAGGCAAAGGGACTAGAAATACCGTCGTGCGACGCGCTGGTAGGGATACTGACGAAAGGGATCTTGGAATTAAATGAAGCTAGCTTGGCAATGTCGATCGACCTACCGCCCCCTACACCTATCAGAAAATCAGCTTTGTATGTTCTGGCTATTTCGGAGATACGCTCAACTTCTTGGAAAGTCGAAGGTCCGACCAGCTCCCACCTCGTTTTGAATCCATTCTTGTGAAGCGAGTTAGATAAATCGCGACCAACGAGCTCCCTAACATTGGGTCCAGAAATAATGAGTGACTCATTGCCAAGCTCAAGTTCTCCTAGCAATTCGCCGATCTGTTCCGTAATCCCATCGCCTGCTACCACTCTCCGAGGAAGCTCCATGACATGCGCGGGCAAATCATCACGACTAGGCGTTAGATTGAGACGACTCTCGGAAAGTTATTTAAAGGACATTACTCGATTACTGAAATTGTCGGCTTTCCAACTACTCCGCCCAGCGTATTTCACTCTTGGCGAGTATTCCATGATGTTCCATTCTGGAAGTCGAACGAGTTGAAAACTTGTCACAAAATGTATTTCCACCAACTGACGATAGAAGAGGAGCGCTAGACAGAAAGAGGGAGGCAGACGCCCTAAAGTACCATGGTACCACGACCGTAGCGATGACCTGCAGCGATGGGGTCGTGCTCTGTACTGATATGCGTGTCACAGCTGGTTACCTCTACATTGCGCACAGACAGGGAAAGAAGGTTCACAAGCTCGACGACCATGTAGGCGTTACAATAGCCGGGACTGTCGCGGAGGCCCAGAACATGATAGATACTTTGAGGTACTACGCGAAAATTTACAAGCTCGAAAACCAGAAACCAATTCCGGTCAAATCTCTCGCAAGAATAGCGGGAAACATTTTGTTTGCGTCAAGATTCTTTCCTCTTATCGCAGACTTCCTGATCGGAGGATGGGACAACACTGATGGCTATGTCATCTACAGCGTAGATTTCTTTGGCGCCATTACAAAAGAGGATTCAGTATCGACGGGAAGCGGTTCGCCTGTCGCTCTTGGCATCATCGAAGACCAGTACGAAAAGGGAATGACAGTAAAGCAAGTCGTTCCAATCGCAATTCAAGCGGTTACAGCCGCTATCAAGAGGAACGCAGGGACAGGCGACGGGTTTGACGTCTCTGTAATTACGAAGGAGAGTGGTTATCGCGAACTCTCCCGCGAAGAAAAGGCCGATCAATTGATGGCGATTACCGGTAGTAGAAGTTTAGGTTGACCGAACGAAACGCTCAAAGTATAACCAGTGTAATCCTCAATCACATTCCAGCTGACGCTGAAATCACCAGAGTCGAGTATGAAGGGCCAAGGATTGCGCTCTATTCTAAGAATCCAAAGTTTCTCCAGCAGAACAGCTACATAGTATCTGACGTAGTCAATCTCGTCAAACGACGCCTTGTCGTACGGACGGACAAGTCGATTAGGAAGGACGAACAGGAGGCCCAGGAGATTATCATGGCAAGCGTTCCCCCAGAGTCAGGTGTAGAGAAGATTTTCTTCGATGCGGCTATTGGCGAAGCGGTTCTCGAAGCGCGAAAGCCACTACAGCTCTCAGTGGAGAAGGGCTTCAATCCGATAGAAATTACAGACAAGACGGGTTGGAAAATTCGCGTAAGAAAGCTCCCGCATATTCCTTGCCAAAGCATCCAAAACGTAAATTATGTTCTCAGCCAGAGCGTGAACGAACGAGCGAAATTTTTCAGAGATGTAGGCGAGAACATTTTCCGACCACGGCTTAGTAACGAGGCGGAGGTCAGTTTTATGACACTGGGTGCGTTCGAGGAAGTTGGTCGTTCCTCGATAATCGTCAGCACTTCAGAGAGTAAACTTTTGCTTGACTGCGGCATTCATCCAGGTTCAAAGAATGCTTGGGATGCCTTCCCGAGATTGGACTGGGCGGATATTGAGCTTGACGAGCTCGACGCTATCATCATCAGCCACGCACACTTGGATCACACCGGATTTCTGCCCGCGCTGTTCAAGTATGGTTACGACGGCCCCGTGTACTGCACGGAACCGACTCTGCCGTTGATGACGCTCCTTCAGGGAGACATGGTAAAGATAGGTCAGTTGGAAGGTGGGCGGCTCGTTTACGATCAAAGGGACATTCGTGAAGTTATCAAACATACAATTACCGTACCGTACGGACTTGTGACAGACGTGGCGCCCGATGTCAAGCTCGTCTTCAACAACGCGGGGCACATTCTCGGATCGGCGACGGTTCATCTTCATGTAGGAGAAGGAGCACATAACATAGTGTACACCGGAGACTACAAGTATGGCAAGACTCAACTGCTTGAATCCGCATTCTGGAATTATCCACGTGTAGAAACTCTGATCACAGAGTGTACATACGGCACAAAGGAGGACATCATGCCGTCTCGGGATGAGGTCGAGACACTTTTCACGAAACTTGCGAATGAGACCTTAAACAAGGGTGGCAAGGTGCTTATACCAGTGCCGGCGGTTGGAAGGGCGCAGGAAATCATCCTTGTAATTGATCATTATATGCGGGAAAAGAAGCTTGTCGAGGCTCCCGTCTTCATAGAAGGAATGATTTCCGAGGCGACGGCGATACACATCGCTTACCCTGATTATCTTTCTCGCGAATTGAAGTATAAGATATTGGAGGAGGATTCGAATCCGTTCAGCTCCGAATATTTTACGGTAGTCGAACATCCTAGCAACAGGGAAGAGGCATTGAGAGAGGGTGGTGCGATAATTATGGCGACCTCTGGAATGCTCGAGGGCGGGCCAGTGATCGAATATTTTTCGCAGCTCGCCAGCTCTGAGAGAAACAGAGTTTTGTTTGTTTCCTACCAAGTTCAGGGCACTATGGGACGAAGAGTGCTAGACGGATCGCATCAGGTCAGCCTGCTCGGCGAAGGCGGAAAAATCAGAGTGATCGATGTCAACTGCGAAGTGAACAGAATCGAAGGATTGTCTGGACACAGTGATTATAATCAGATTATCCGCTTCATACAGAAGCTCAGACCGAAGCTGCAGCAAATCTACGTGAACCACGGGGAGAAGAGAAAGTGTGAGAGCCTAGCCTTCAATCTATCGAGGATGTTCAAGCTTCCCGTATATCATCCTCAGGTCGAAGAAGCAATCAAAATTCGCTAGGACTCACTCGACCTATCTCCGCGCCAAATCTTTACTCCGGGCGGGGCGATGACGATTCTTTCTTCCCCCAACCTCGCGATATCTCCTCCAAAAGAGAGAGCAAAATCCGTGAGCTGCTCGATCGTCGATTTTAGTTCTTCCACGCTTTTTTGTGCAAGGGGCGTGATTTTTAGGATCACTATCGTCTGATTTTTCAAATCCTCCTTGATCTGCGAGACCTCATCTGCACTCTTCAGGGGAAACGCTTTGAGAAGTATCTGTTGGCCAGTGCTTAATGTTTCGGATTTTTGTGAACCCGAGTCACCGGAGGAAATAGCTGAGTCACCTTTGCAAAAGCAGTCGTTTCTCGCATTAAAAACCGTTGTTCTGCTTCAACTCGGTTTTTCTGCTTCAGATCTGTGGCAAGTAGTGTGGAACATTCGAGTTTATGCTATGGTTTGTCATCACAAGCAGCAATTTCTACACCCGTTCTTATCCCTCTTATTCAGCGAGCTATTCTTACCCGAACTGAATCGCCCTCTGTTCATCTGATAAGGAAGAGCCCTAAATTATGAATCGTTCTCTTGTTCCGATTCTCATCAGGACTATTGTCACAATTAGTCAGGAAGCCAACAAGAGTCATTCACGCTGCGTGAGTCCGCCTTAAATCACTGCGATGGATTTCGTGCTTCTGTGCAGTAAGATTTGAAGCACGCAAAGATTTGGGTACTTGTCCTCCTCGCTGCAATATTCGTTGGACAAATTACAGTTATCAGCGGTTTCCATTACATAGACACGCTTGGCTTCGAACAAAACCAAGCAGTCGTTGCGATATTCAAACTAAAGTATGTCGACGCCCGTGTGGCTTTTCTTGTCAACGGCGTTGGTAGCGTCACTTTCGCAAACGGAACGCAAGTTGCACTGAACCCGACACAATCGCTTTCATTCGTCGTAAATCTACCTAGCACTCGAAACACTATCGGAACTGCAGGCACAATTATTGAGGGCGCAAATATCAACCAGACTCAACCGCTGGTAGCCGACATCATCACAAACGAAACCTCGCTCGATTTTGGCTTTCTCAGCTCGAATCCAGGAAATTATTTTTCTTCCATAACTTTGGTCAACACGTATTGGTTCATGATCAACGGAAACGCAACGGTAACGATTCAAGGATACGGTTTAGGACTGTGGTAAAGCGATGAGCAAGGAATCATCGATTAACTCGCGAGAGAAGAACGAGCTGGTTCCGAAAATTCAAGAGCTTATGGAATCGCTGGATCAAGTCAAGAAATACAAGGAATTATCAAATTCGATGATTGACATGGTGTTGATA
>JASHPO010000053.1 GCA_030038075.1 Nitrososphaerales archaeon
TGTCTTTCGACTTAAGGCAGGTCTTGGGTACAGGTCTTTTGGTCAGGTCTCCCAAAGACCTGATACGTGGATCTCAAGAGCATTCGTGCGCGACGGCGTCAAAACCAATAAAAGTAAATTCAATTTCTCGCTGAAATCATGTCCCAAGAAGACGAGTTATACAAGAATCTGAAGAGGATAAGCTGGCAGTACGAGAATTGTCTGTCGTGCGTCTATTTCAAGCCAAACGACCCCATAAACGCGGACGTTTTCGAAAGGGGAATGTGCCTTCATTCCAAGCTCAAGGAATTCAATCTCATCGTCTCGGGCAGGGACTGGTGCAATCTTTTCAAGGAAATCCCACAAAAGACCATAGACGCGCTGCAAAAGCAGGCTATGAAAGAATAGGCTACTCGTCAAAGTGAACTAGAGAAAGAATATCGTACTTCTTGATCTTCTCCCTTCCGTGAAGAAAGTCAAGCTCTACCAGAAATCCGTAACCTGAAACGACGCCGCCAAGCTTTTCCACGAGCTTTCCCGTGGCTTCGGCTGTGCCGCCGGTGGCGAGAAGGTCGTCGATGATTCCGACTCTCTGCCCCTGCTCGAGGCCGTCTGTGTGCATCTCGATAAACTCCGCTCCGTATTCCAGCGTGTACTCCACGGTGTATTTCTCGGAGGGGAGTTTCCCCTTCTTCCTTGCAGGCACAAAACCGATTCCGAGATTGTACGCGATAGGAGAACCCAGCATCAAACCCCTAGCCTCAATTCCTACAACCGCGTCGATGTTTTTCTTTGCAAAATGATCGGTCAGTATCTCGATAACAGCGTGAAATGCAGCACGGTCTTTGAGAAGTGTCGTAATGTCTACGAAATTGACTCCGGGCTTTGGCCAGCTTGGTATCACGCGTAGCTTCGACTTCAGCTCGCCTTCTGAAATAGTGCGCGACTTTTCCACAAAATCCATCGTCTGAAGACCGCTATTTGGATAGGATTAGAGTATCGCGCCTTCGAGAGCGTGAGCGCACTGACATTTTCTCTCTTTCGGGATCAGAGAAATCAAGTCAAGAATCAACTTCTTTGCGTTCTCGACGTTCTTTCTCATCACTTCGCTGACCTCGGAAGCGGTCACGGGTTTGTCAGCCCAAACGTCGTAATCTGTGACCATCGCAAGACAGGCGTAGCACATCTCTGCTTCTCTGGCGAGAATTACCTCCGGATACAAGGTCATGCCAACGATGTCCGCGCCCCACTGACGGAACAGTTTTGATTCGGCTCTTGTGGAAAACCTCGGACCCTCTATGCAGACGTATGTCGAATGATCATGCGTTCGCACAGAGTTCTTTGAAGCAGATTTTGCAAGCAACTCACTGATTTCTGTACAGAACGGGTCGGCCGAAGAAACGTGCGCGACCAGCGCACCGTCATAAAAGGTGTCTGGGCGGTTTTTTGTCCTGTCAATGAATTGATCTGGAAAGACAAACTCGCCAGGTTTCAGATTTTCCCTGAGACTGCCAACCGAGGACACAGCTATAACCCTTTGAGCGCCCAACTCCTTTAGGGCATAGACATTAGCGCGGTAGTTAATCCGGTGCGGAGGGATGGAATGATCTCGGCCGTGTCTGGGGATGAAAGCGATCTTTCTATTATTGTACGTTCCGACGGTGACGCTGTGTGATGGTGAACCGTAAGGAGTGAAGATCTTGACTTCCTTCGACTCGTGAAAAATTCCGGGATCGTAAACTCCCGTACCGCCGATGATCGCTATTTCAGCTCGTTCGGTTTCTTTGATCATGTTGTAGTAATGCCGAATTGAAGGTTATTTTGCAGTTATGCTTTCATATTACCGCTTGATTTATATCAAGTTTCGACCAATCTCCCCAAGAAAAGTCTGTTGTCCGCAGAAAAGCAGTTCATCGCACGCAGGATAGAATGGCAGCGACAAGTACTTGTCAATATCTGCGACGAAGAACTCTTGGGGACGACGATAAAGGGCGGGAATGTCGACATGAATATCTCGAAAGAATATTTTGGTGGAGAAAAGGTCAACCTAAGCGAAGCACTCGCTCTGGTGAGAAATTCCAGCATCATCAACCTCGCGGGTTCCCGAATCATCCAGAGGGTAGTGGCTGAGAAGCTAGCTTCCGAGCGGGCTGTGAAGCAAGTAGGAAGCGTCTCTTTTCTCATGATTTACAAGTTCTCCAATTAGCAGGCTTTGCTTGATCCTGAGGCAATTGCAACGTTTCATGAGATGCCATGAATGAAGCACCTGCGCGAACGAGATGAAGCTGATGAGCAGAGCCTACAAAAGTACCACAAGCTCGCGGAGAAGATCGACAAACGAGACCGTGTCATCCTGAAAAATGAAGAAGAACGTGAAGTCTTCGAAGAAGTCTTTGATCGCCAGACGCTTATGGTCCTCTACGACCTTTCGAACGGCGGTGCATTTTCTTACCTCAACGGGGTTATAAGTTCGGGAAAGGAAGCTCGAGTCTACTGGGGCGTGACCCAAGACAAGACAGATGTGGCAGTGAAGATTTATCTGGTCGCATCGTCAGATTACAAGCGCAGGCTTCAGTACATCGTTGGAGATCCAAGATTCAACAAAATTGGTCGGGACAGCCGCAGCATTGCCGAAATCTGGGCTAGAAAGGAATTCATCAATCTGAAACAATGCAGTGAAGCTGGAGTGTCAGTTCCAAAGCCGATAGCGGTCAAGGGAAACGTTGTAATCATGGAATTCATTGGCATCGATGGGGTGCCTGCTCCAAAACTCATGGATGCCGACGTCGAAAAAAGAGATTACACCAGGATAACAAAGGCGATGGAAGTGATCTATAAGAAGGCGGAACTCGTCCACTCGGATCTTTCGGAATACAACGTATTGAAATATGAAGACAAGCTCGTGATAATCGATTTCGGTTCGGCAGTATCAAACAGACATCCCTCCGCGGAAGAGTTCCTTGTGAGGGATGTCTCAAACATAAACAGATTCTTCGAAAGAAGAGGGATCCGCACACTGGAAAATGGGAAACTTTTGGCAAGGATTCGCGGCGAAAAGGTAAATTGAGTTCAGAGCAGATAATCAGGATACCCCTCGAACGAGTTGGCGCACTCGTCGGAAAGGAAGGGAACGTCAAGGAGGAGATAGAGCGTAGGTGCGGCGTCGCTCTGGAGGTCGACAGTAAGACAGGTGAGGCAAGAGTGACCTATCAGCCTGAGGCACTCATAGAGTCAAATCCGTTCAAAGCTTTGGACATCGTATCCGCGATAGCGAGGGGTTTCTCTCCCCAGCGTGCATTCTCATTACTGGAAGAAGAAAACATCTTTTCAGTCATAGATCTGAGAGAGTATGCCGGCAAATCGGAGAACGCCATGCTCCGGATCAAGAGCAGATTGATCGGAACCGAAGGAAAGGCGAGAAGGATCATCGAGGAACTTGCCGGGGTACAGGTATCAATTTACGGACACACAGTTGCGGTCATCGGCGAACCCGACGCCTCTCGGATTGCAAAGGAAGCGATCGACAAGCTTGCAAAGGGAGGTACTCACAAAGCGACTTACGAAATGCTCCAAAAGTACAGGACTAAACAGAAGCTAGACAAGATGCAGCTCTGGGAGTCGCAGAGACCTCCAGAAGAGAACTGACTTTCGATCAAAGACTCAAGATTTTTATCCGAGGCCTGACAAGTTCAACTCGTCCTTTGCTGTCTGTAGTCAAATTGCCTAACAACCTAGTCAGGGGTATCTAAGTGGCTGCTCAGAAAGTAACTTACTCAGAAATTTCGCCGAGCGAATTTTTCTACCGGAACAGAGACCTCGCCGGTTTTAGCAATCCATCCAGAGCCCTCTACACTTCGATAAGGGAACTGGTTGAAAACAGTCTCGATGCGTGTGAACAGGAAGGAATACTTCCAGAGGTGACGGTCAAGATCGAGGTCGCCCCTGACGGAACAAAAGCGGGGGATCAGGTAGCCTATGTCATTACAATAAAAGACAACGGCCCGGGTATCGAGGCAAAGCACCTTCCAAACGCGTTCGGACGCGTCTTTTACGGCTCCAAGTACAAGCTGAAACAATCAAGAGGAATGTTCGGAATGGGCGGCACGATGGCAATCCTCTATGCTCAAATAACGACCAACAAACCGGTGACAATCTCGTCTTCCTTTGACGGAAAGACTCTGCATCTTCTCGACATGCTAATTGATATTCAGGAGAACAAGCCGGTAATTTTGAAGCACGACACAAAGCCGGCTTTAGGAACGGGCACAACGGTCCAGCTGACCTTGATGGGCGACTACTTGCGAGCTGCACAAAAGATACAGGATTATTTCAAGCAAACAGCGGTCGTCACTCCATACGGCAATATCACGCTAATCGACCCGGATTCCAACGTGATTACCTATCAGCGAGCAACCACTGCGATGCCAGCTGCGCCTTCGGAGACTCTTCCCCATCCTTACGGGATCGATGTTGAGGCGCTTCGCCGTCTGATAAAGCAAACCCAAGATCCTAACCTTGTCAAATTCATGACCAATAACTTTCACAGAGTGGGCGAAAAGACGGCAGAAAAGTTTCTGAAATTTGCTGGCTTTACAGTTTCGGACAAGCCTAAGAGCTTATCAAACGAGGATGCGGTGCGATTTGTAAATGCGTTGCACCAATTCGACGAATTTCTTGCCCCTGATGCATCTTGCCTTTCGCCTCTCGGGGAAGAAATCATGCAGGCGGGCATCATGAAAGAACTCGCTCCTGAATTCGTCGTGATGTGTGTCAGACCCCCTTCGGCCTACTCTGGCTTTCCTTTCATTGTCGAGGTGGGCCTTGCATACGGCGGAAAGGCAATACAACCGGGAATAAAGCTACTCAGATTTGCTAATAGAATTCCACTCCTCTACGACGAAGCGAACGATGTAGCATTCAAAATGATCAACGAAGAGATTGACTGGAAGCGCTACAAGATTCCACAGGAAGCCCCAATTGCAATAATTACGCATGTTTGCTCAACCAAAGTTCCTTACAAAACGGTCGGAAAGGAGTATCTCGCCGACAGGCCCGAGCTTGAAAGGGAGCTAAAAAACGCGTTAAGAGAAGTGCTAAGAAAGCTTTCGACGTTTGTCTCCCATAAGGGCTCCGTAGAGTTTCAGAAAAAGAGATTCAACATTTATGCAAAGTATTTGCCGCTCATCTCCAAGTTCTCAACAGAGTTATCTGGCAAGAAAAAGAGTCCAGATTACAAGAAGCTTTTGAAGAGCCAGACCGTCCAGGATCTCGTAGCAGAAGGCACCGAAGCAAATCAGGAAGCGACCGAAGAGGTGCCGGCGGTCAAAGAGGTTTCTGAATCCGACGAAAAAGTGAAGCAGGATGCCCAGGAAAGACTCGAAAAGTATAGCAACGGATCGTAGAAAAGAAGTCCTAGAGGCACTCAAGCAACTGGGTCAAAAGACCTATGACGAGGTCGACAGCGGCAAGTTTCCGGAATTTGCGTTCCCAAGCAGATCTGTGAGTAACATAGTTTACGATCCGAAACTAAAGCAGTATGTTCTGGACAAAATAAATGTGAAGCGCTCTGCGGGAAATATCAAACACATCAGACCATTCACACAGCTTTTGTGGTTGGCATACTTTGCAGACAAGTTAGTTTCCGAGGGAAAGACGAGCACTCTTCGAGACGCTTACTATTCTTCGCAGGCAGATGCGATGGAGTTCGTCGATCAGGCAGAGTCGGATGAAATCATTACCGATCTGGAGACAGTTCTCGCTCGCGCAAGGGAAGAGTTCAAAATCTATCCGGAAGAAAGGAGTGCTATCTTCGGAGATTTGACAATCGAGTACACAGTTCCTCGATATGTGGGCAGGAGGCTCAATTTGAATTCCCATCCCGACGGCTACCTAATCGGACCATCGCTTAGCACGGCTGAATTTGTCGAGACATCCGCCGAGATGGTCATCGCTGTTGAAAAGGGAGGAATCTTTACCAGATTTGTTGAGGAAGAGGTTGAAAAGAAATACAAGGCTATTCTCGTCGATACCTCAGGTCAGGCACCCAGGTCAACAAGGTACATGCTCAAACGCCTTAACAAAGAGTTGAATCTTCCTGTATACATAATGACCGACGGCGACGTTTACGGAGAGCATATTGCCATGGTCGTTATTTCCGGTTCCGCGAACGCTGCTCACCTTCGAGACCTTACCGTACCGACTGCCAAGTGGGTGGGTGTATGGGCATCGGACATTGTAAAGTACAAACTGCCAACCGACCCGATGACAGAAGCTGACGTAAAGCGTGCGCAGGAATTGAAGAAGGATCCGAGATATCACGGCGGAGTATGGCAGAGAGAGCTTGACATATTCCTAAAAATCAAGAGAAAGAGTGAGCTCGAAGCCTTTTCCAAATACGGCCTCACATTTATTGTGACCAACTATCTCAAGGAAAAGATGGAAGAAGCAAAGTCATTGTAGATCGTTATAGCGCCGAATCAAGAAAACTGGACTAATCTTTGATTATTCGGGAAAACGTTATTACAGCATAAATTGAGATGCCCTTTCCGTTCGAGCCGAAATATCTTGTCTAAAGCTTTCAAAACGTCCAGAGAGCGAATCAGTGCGCTACTGAGAATTATTTCTCTCATGTGCATCGTCCTCGGAGGAGTCTTTGCGTATTTCATTTCGCAGACATCTCTCATCCCAGAGCTCGTGCCGCCGTTCTACTTTATGGCCGGCATAATGATCTTCGTGGGAGTTGTTGTGCTAATAGCCAAGTTCCAAGACTAAATTTCTTCAACTGTAGAGAAGTCGCGCCGTTTGGCAAAAATCAAGGTTGCAATTATTGGAATAGGAAATGTTGCTGCCGCTTTCGTTCAGAGCATTTACACAAAAAAAATGCTAGGAACGTGGCACGAAAAAGTAGGGGGTTTCAATTCAACGGATATTCAGATCGTTGCGGCATATGACATCGACAAGCAAAAGATTGGTCTGGATCTGTCGGAAGCTATTTTTCGTCGCCCAAACGTTGGACCACAGTTCTCCAAAATACCTCGCACTAATGTTACTGTAAAGCCCGGAATAATCAAGGATTCAGCGCCTGCACATATTGCAGAAAATGTGCTCGCCGCCGATTCGATAGCCGATGACCTTGGCGAAAGCAGGGCTGTCATTGCTCTAAATCTCATTCCATCTGGCATGCAAAAGACTTCAATCGCGTATGCTAACGAATGCTTAGCAGCGGGAGTCAGTTTTGTGAACGCGACTCCCTCCCTCGTGGCGTGCAAAGCAGATTTTCAAAGAAAATTCAAAAAAGCAAGGCTGGTGCTAGCCGGAGACGATTTGATGAGTCAGTTTGGAGGTACCGCGTTCCACAAGGGAATTTTAGATTTCATTAACAGCCGCGGAATCAAAGTCGAGAAGAGCTACCAACTTGACGTGGGCGGTGGAAACGAGACACTGAACACGATTTCAGAAGGTATCAAGATCGAAAAGCGAGACATAAAGACTAATTCAATCGCGGCCGAAATTCCATACAAATTCGATACTGTGGCGGGAACGACCGATTACGTCGACTACATGGCTAATAATCGTACAAGCTACTTCTGGATCGGAGCCAGAGGCGCTTTTGGAGCGGACGTCGGCATTGATGTGTATCTTAGGACAAACGACGGCGCTAACGCTGTCAACGTACTTTTGGATGTCGTTAGAGCGGTTGCCCATTCTCTAAAGCGTAAACAGTTTGGGAGCCCTGAGCAAATCAATGACTACGGCTTCAAGAAGCTCGCGAAGCCTGTCCTATTGCACGAGGCCCACAAAGAATTTAACAAAAAATACGTAAACGATCCGCCTAGTAAGTTTAAAGCCTAGATAATCAGAGCTTTTAGTGATGACCCAGAAAAGAAAGAGCCGGGGAAGATCAAAGGGCGGAAAGGGCAGCTCCGGCACCGTACAGTGCAGTAATTGCGGAAGGACTGTTCCGATTGATAAAGCAAAGAAGATGACCTCGCGGGTCAGTTTAGTGGAGCCAATGCTCGCGAGGGAGCTGAGGGCGGCTGGCGCTTACATTGCCGCTCCAAAGACTATCAGATACTATTGCGTGTCTTGCGCTGTCCACTATGGACTTGTAAAGGTCCGCGCGAAGGCAGAAAGAAGGCAGGACTACTAGGAATACCCTGCTCCTGCGTTTAACTTTCTGCGGAAAGACGGAAGCGTCAAAAAATTTCAAAGATTCACTTTAGAGGCACCGAAAGCTTCTGCAATATTACGTAGTATCTTTGAACGAAGGTAATGCTCGCCAGCACCAGCACTATAAGAACTCCAATCCACACGTACCCGATCAAAGAGAAAATGACAAGCGCTATCAATCTCTCGGCTCTCTCGCCAATTCCCACGCCGGAAAGAGTGACAGACAGCGAATCGCCCTTCGCTCTCGTGTAGCTGACTAGGAGTGAGAAGCTCAGCGCTAGCAGAACCAGAAGACTGGAAGTGTAGGCTCCGTATATTATCCCGGAATAAATCGCAACCTCTGCAACTCGATCCAGCGTAGAATCATTGAATGAACCAGCTTTAGAAACCGTATCAGTTACACGAGCAACAGCGCCATCTAAAACATCGAATACTCCGGAAACGATTATCGCGATTGCGGCCAAATAAGGCTCAGTCGGTTTGGTCGCGTACAATATCCCGGCAAGTAGCGCGAAAATAAATCCGAGAAAAGTCCAAACATTAGGTGAAATTTTTGTTTTTCCAAGAGCGCGTCCGATTGAATCAATGATGGGTTTCACTTGATCTCTGATATTGTTTAGAACCATTTCCAGAACTTGACAAGCTCTTCGAAATGAAATACCTTTATAGAGTTGTGCCGAAGATGATTCTAGTTTATTACGGCGAGCTTTTTGGGCAAAGTTGGAAAAGGCGTAAACTGCTCTGTCGCCGAATGCAAAAATCCTGCCGAGAGATCGATCAGCAGAGAGCAGATCGGTTCTAGTGGACTTTCAGTCGCAGGAGACCGGAGGGTTTTCCTCTGCCACGATCATTACAAGATCTGGAAAAAATCAACTAAGAAAGATCGAGAGCTCGATCGCGTCCGTTTCAAGTAATCTACTCATGACACGTGCGGAGCAGATGATTTTTGAGAATACTACAGCTTCACTGCGATGAAGTTGAATACAAGCCAGTTAAGAAGGAAATTCCGACTGCCGAAGACTCGTCTACAGAAATTGTTCATATCAATGAAGCTATACTTCTTCTAATCAGTGTCGAGAAAGAGGACGATCAGTCAGTTGTGAATCAATGCATCGAAGCAATGAAAAAGGCAGAGGCTCAGCTCAAGTGCAGTTCGTTCATAGTATACCCCTATGCGCATTTGAGCTCAGATCTTGCTCCGCCCGAAGAAGCTAAGAGAATATTGCAAAATATCGAGCTACGTGGGAATGATCTCGGCTTCAAAATCTACCACGTTCCATTTGGATGGAACAAAGCATTCTCGGTTAGGGTCAAGGGCCACCCTCTCGCCGAGCAATCGAAGATCTTTACAAAGATCCAAAGCGAGCAGTCATCGGAAGCAAAAGACAAGGAAATCCTCTCGACCGCGTTGAAAGCGGAAGATACGCTAAGATCTCAGTGGTTTGTAATCGATCTTGAAGGAAACCTTGTACCAGTTACAGATTTCGACTTTTCTAGTTGGAAATCTTTGGAAAAACTCAAGAACTACGAGACCTCGAAGGTTAGGGCAGTGCAGCAGATTCCACCGCACGTTACATTGATGAAAAGACTCGGGTTAGTCGATTATGAGCCAGCTTCCGATCCAGGGAATATGCGGTACTACCCGAAGGGAAGAATGATCAAATCGCTACTCGAACGGTACGTCACTCAAAGAGTTCAAGAGTACGGTGGCGTAGAAGTGGAGACACCGATTATGTATGACCTAGAGCACCCCGCTCTGAAAAGTTACCTGAACAGATTCCCTGCGAGACAATATCTCGTTAGATCTGACGACAAGGAGTACTTTTTGAGATTCGCAGCCTGCTTTGGACAATTTTTGATTGCAAAGGACATCCGGCTAACGTACAAACAGTTACCTCTGAAAATCTACGAGCTTACGAGATACTCATTCAGAAGAGAGAAATCTGGTGAACTCGTGGGCCTCAGGCGGTTGCGCGCGTTTACCATGCCTGACTGTCATGCAATAGTTAGAGACTTGGATCAAGCGAAGGAGGAATTCGCGAAGAGATTCGAGCTCTCCCAGAGCGTCCTCAAGGGAATCGGCTTTGAGAGCAGCGATTATGAGCTTGCGATTAGATTCACAGAAGATTTCTACATGCAAAACAGGGAGTTTATCGCCTCGATAATCAGGTTGCATGGGAGGCCCGCGCTGGTTGAAATGTGGAAGGAGCGCATCTTCTATTTCGTCCTAAAGTGGGAGTTCAACTTTATTGATAATCTGAACAAGGCGTCAGCCCTATCCACCGATCAGATTGACATTGAAAATGCCGAAAGATACGGCATCGAATACGTCGATGAAACAGGGAAAAAACAGATACCCTTGATACTGCATAATTCTCCTTCGGGAGCTATAGAGCGAGACATTTACGGTCTGTTAGAAAAAGCGGCGAGCGAACAGAAGGTTGGCAAAGCGGGAACTCTTCCTGTTTGGCTAGCTCCATCACAGTTAAGATTGATTCCTGTTTCACAAAAATACCTAAGCACATGTAAGCTCCTATCCGAGGATTTCGAAATTGATCACATCAGAGTTGACATTGATGACAGAGAGGAAAGCGTTGGAAAAAGGATAAGGGACGCCGAAAAGGAATGGGTTCCGTACATTTTAGTTATCGGTGAAAAGGAAGAATCCGATTTTTCCAACATTAGCCTGCGTGTTAGGGGAAAAGGGGAGATGAAGTCATCTAAAGATTCCCTACGAAGTGAGATCGCCACCCACATTTCGGGTAAACCGTACATACCTCTTCCCTTGCCCAAGTTGTTGTCAAAGCGGCCGTCATTTGAAATGACAACTGCAGAATAGGACTCGGCGCCGGTCGATCCGATTGGCAATGCGTAACAGGACGAAGTCTAACATCTTCGTAGCCGGTCACGCCGTAATCGACGAAATAATTGATTCTCCATCACAAGGAGAACCTAGGTTTGAACCAGGAGGAGCGCTGTGCTATTCCTCACTCTGCCTCAAAAGCCTGGGTTATGACACCGAGATCGTCACTCGAATTGGTATGGATTTCCCGCGAGAATACAGCAAAATACTGCTGACAGAGGCCGGTGTAGATATCGAAGAGTGGCGAGTCAATGATTTTCCAACGACTCGTTACAGAATTGACAGAAGCGATAACGAGAGAAAACTCTGGCTACTCGCGAAGTGCCGAGATTTATCATTTAGAGACTTCGCGAGAGCATTCGACGATGCCACGAAGAGTCTGCCAAAGTTATTAATTCTGAACCCAGTGGCCGGTGAGGTTTCACTGCAACTTCTGAAGCGGATCTCCAAGGAGTTTGATCAGGTTTTTGTGGACTCGCAAGGATTTACAAGAAGATTTGATGAGAAAACGGGCCAGGTATCGATGAAGTCTGGTCTCGATATATCTACACTTGCAGGCGTTGACGTCCTAAAAGCTGACTCTGACGAGCTTTGCGCTTGGACAGGAACAGAAAGCAAGAAGGCAGCCATTGAACAAATTTCCACTTTTGTAAAAAATATTGTGATCACATCTGGAAGAGGTGAAGTGGAATTGTATATGCAAGGAATGCTCAGTGTGAGAGCTAGACCATACGAAGTAGATGTAAAGGATTCAACCGGAGCGGGAGATATAATGCTCTCAACTCTAGCGGCGCGTCTTCTGGAAACTAACAACATGCTCGAGGCTCTGGAATTTGCGACCGCTGCAAGTTCGCTATCGCTGGAGAGAATCGGATTGCGAAAAGCGATTATATCCAGGGAGAAAATATCCCAGAGAGTCAGAAAATCTCCAGTCACGTAGCAGCGTTACTCTTCTTTTCTAAGCTTCTCCGCAAGGCTCACAAATCTGCCGTGTTCTTGGATGGAGATCGAAGTATTCACACTGACTCGCATCCCCATAGATCTGAAGAATTGAAGCAATTCTCCGCCGGTGATGGAAGCGACCTTACCTTCGCGGATCAGTCGAGCTAGTTGAGGTATCAGAACGGCCATTTGAGACGGGTAAGAAGCTTCTGCCGATGCGAGGACCTCGTCCCCCCTATCTGTGAGAGCTTTTAGTACCCTTTCGCGATCAGACATTTTCTTCGGTTCTTCTGCGCTCTTTTGGTCTTGTTCTTTCTTAGCAAAGCTCGAGTTCATTCGTTTTCTTAGCTCGACCATGCGTCTTGCGTTGAGCATCCTAAGATCTGCGTCGTCGTCCACTGTCTTGTCCTTGGGCGAGTCCGACGATCCACTCATAAATAGGTACTCGGCAAAAAGGTTCTCAATTATTCCTTTAAGCTTTTAGTGTCATGAATTCTTCAGGAGTTGATACTTTGTCTAGGTCGATTTCAATTGCGGTACCAGATTCCCTTTTTGTGGCTGACGACACCCTTCGAGACAAGACAATCAAGTTAGGCGATATTGCTAGACCAGTGGCAATCTTTGGAGTCGAACGAATTTACATTTACCGAGATCCGACAAGAAATTATGACGCAAATTACGAAATAGCTCGTTCGATACTTGAGTATTTGGACACGCCGCAATATCTTCGGAAGAGGCTCATAGGCAAGAAAAAGGAGCTCGAATACGTGGGGCTTCTCCCCCCATTGAGAACTCCCAGTCATCGAAAAGACTCCATTCCTCAAGTTGGAGAATTCAGAGACGGCGTCATGTTCTCGCATAACGGCGTCCTTGTGGTTGACGTTGGAGCAAAAGAGCTTGCCAAGCTCGACGGTCGCGGCCAAGAAGGTCAAAGGGCCACCTTTGAGATCACATCACTCACTCCCCTGATCGCGAAGCTTACTCGAAAGCCGGAAGGCACGTTCTGGGGATTCGAGGTCAGGCGGGCACCTTCTTTAGCAAGATTTCTGAGAAGCGCAGACTTCGACACCATAATTTTTACTTCAAGATTAGGTAATCCTGTAAGCGAAAGATGGAATGAGTTTCGTGACAAGATACAAAGATCACAAAAGATTCTGGTTTGCTTTGGATCGCCTGATTCGGGCATTGACAAGTTCCTGAAACAAGAGGGCGCAAAGGTCACCGATTTTGAAACGATGTATCTCAACATGTTTCCGTCTCAATTTACAGAAACGGTCAGGCTAGAGGAAGCCGTTATTGGAACTCTGGCAATCCTTAACCTTGCAGCAAAACTCGAGTAAGAATTTGCGCGAGACCTGAAGAAAAGACCCGTACCAAAGACCCGGATTGACTCGAAAGACAATAGCTAGCTCCTCCCCTCCCCCTAGGGGGTACCCCTATGATTTCATTGATTATTCCCATAGAAACAATCAGTTCATTACAAATATTGCATGTCAGAGAACAATCGAGTTGGGGCGCTGAATTCAGGTCTTTTTGTTGCGAGTAGGTACATAGGTACGACGTTAGGGCGGGAGGCCGTATTTAAGTGACTGCTACGTTACGATCACTTTTCTGTCAAAGTGCTGCCTACAGAATTTTGAAACCTGTCCGCTCTCGCGGCTGGAAGGATATTCATGAAAGCATATTACGAATGAGGCCTCTGCTGGATGAGGATGCCTCCCAGCGAACTATCCGAGAAAGGCAGGGTTTCCTTCGAATGGGCCAGATCTCATATGCCGGTTCTCGCGCTAGCTGAGCGGTACGTTCTGAGACAGAGCGGAAGTAAAAATCTTTTGCACGGATTGAAAGTTGCCGCCTGCCTTCACGTCTCGAAGGAGACGGCCGTCCTGATGGAAGCGCTTCGCGG
>JASHPO010000007.1 GCA_030038075.1 Nitrososphaerales archaeon
GAGCTCGACGAATCCGCCCACCACGTCAACAAGCACAAGCTCGACTACCACTGGCTCAACCACCACCAGCTCTAGTCTGACTACGAAAACAACTTCGAGCAGCCCACTGGAGTCCACCTCAACGACAACAGAAACTACTCAAACTTCCCAATCACAGACCGTCACGCCGCCAGTTTATTCACCGCCTCCACCGGTTACTACAAGTTCTCAAACAACCTCCACCACCACGACTTCCTCCTCTACTTCTTCCACCTCTACAACGTCCTCTACGAGCACTTCCTCAACTTCCACCTCGTCTAATACAATGACCTCGACTAGCTCCTCCCCATCAACCACTACAACGACTACAACATCGGCGTCGACGACCTCAACAACTAGCTCCTCGTCCAGTTCTACTAGCTCTACAACTTCCTCTACTAGCACGACTTCTTCTAGTTCATCAACTTCTACCAGTTCATCAACGTCTACTACTGCCCAACCAAATGCTCCGGTTACTACATCTACCAAAACGGTTTGGAGTTCCTCTTCTAATCACTGGTGGAGCTCGACAAGCTCTACAACTACCAGTGCGTCAACCGATACTAGCTCGCAGACATCGACTTCGACCAGCGATTCAACTTCAATCACGCCTTTTGGGGCACCAGAGTTTGGCATTGGACCTGGGCTGTTTGTCGCAATGATTCTAGGACTCGTCAGCGTTTTTTCTCTGAGGCGACGCTCGGATCGTAGCCGCGGAAATTGAAAGAGACAAATTTTAGCTTTTGACGAGGCTCTTTATCTCATTGGAGACAACCACCCCCAGAACTGAAAAGAGATTGCTGATTCCAAATGCCTTGAGAATGGCAATCGAATGACGATCAAAGTCTCCTTCTTCGGATATCTTTTTTGGAACGTCGGAGGCGGCGATCATTTCGATCAGTTGATCTAGTTGCTTTGCATCCATCTTGGCAAAAGTATTCCTAGCGTAAAGCTGAAGCTTGAATTCTTCCCCAAACTCTCCTTTCCAGCCAGATTCGTATTCTTTCAGAGCGCCGATGTCTTTGGACTTTGTTGCTTTCGCGGCAGCCCTACCGGCGAGCATGCCTCCGAATCCTCCGGTGTAGATACCCCCGCCACTCGTCGGCTTTGCCTGACCCGCCGAGTCGCCTGCGCGGGCAATCCTTCCCTCGACAAAATTCTTCACAGTACCTGAGGCGATAACGGGTGCGGCGGCCTTTCTAAAAGCCTGCGCGCCCTTTTCTTTAACAAATGAGTCCATTACGCCGAACGAGTTTATCCCGTTGCCGGCGACCCCGATCTTTGCAATGTCAGAAGACAATGGAATTACCCACTTGAAAAAACCCGGCGCATCTTTCGGATCAACGTAAACCTCCACGGTGGATTTTTCAAACCACTTTCCATAAACTATATACTGAGCTCCCTGAAGAGTAGCGCCCCCGCCTCTGATATAGGACTCGTAACCGGAACAATCAAGGAGTATCTCGGATGAGATTTCGTCAGATTCTATTTTGAGACTGGCGCGATCTTGCGTCTGCGAATATGAGGAAACTCTCTTGCCAACTTCGATTTTGGCGCCGGCCCGCGATGCTTCCTCAGCCAGGTATTTGTCGAACCTAGATCTATCTAGAACAACAACGTTCTGCTTTCGCGCGTCAATGTCCACTTCCTTCATCGACGGCGAGAAAAACCTACACTTTGTCAGAGCGTTCTGAATCACGCTAGAAGGAGGAACCAATCCCAGCTCAGACATGCCGCTGGAGCTCACTAGACCATCGCACTTTTCGGGGATTCCGATCTCGCGGTGCTCTTCGTAAACTGTTACGTCGATTCCCTTAGAAGCTATCTCTCTAGCAGCAAGGAAACCTGCGACGCTGCCGCCGACGATGCTAACGCCCTGCATTCAAAGATATTCTATTTCGGAAGAAACTAATAAGGAGGAAGGCGAGGACGTGAATCACCCTTGACTCAATACAAACAGGTGATCGTCGTCAGGCAGGATCTGAAGATGGGCAAGGGAAAGCTCGCGGTCCAGGTTGCTCACGCGGCTGTTTCTTCTGTCGAACAGACGAGGAAATACAAACCTTCCTGGTACGATTCTTGGATTCGCGAAAATCAGGCAAAGATCTGCGTGAAGATCGAGGACGAAAAAAAGCTCCGCCTCCTAAAGGGCAAAGTCGACGAAGCAGGGATTCCCAACGCCCTGATCGAAGACGCGGGTCTGACTCAGCTCGAGCCTGGAACTACAACGTGTCTCGGCATCGGTCCTCTCCCATCTGATATTGCGGACAGGTATACAGGCGATTTGAAATTGATGTAAGTCTCATCGAGAAAAGAAGTTGCAAGACCAAGCCCGATGTCTTATATGATATGAATTCTAATTTTTTTCGGGCGGAAAGACCGTTTGGCACAGCAAACTGTCGAAGACACTTTCGACATTTGCATAATAGGTGCCGGCCCAACCGGATTATTCGCATCGTATTACGCTGGATTCAGGGAGATGAAGACGGCAATTGTTGACGCTATCCCGGAGCCCGGCGGGCAGCTAGCCGTACTTTATCCTGAAAAGTTCATCTTCGACGTCCCAGGGTACCCACAGATTCTGGCGAGAGATCTAGTAAAGTCGCTGTTCGAACAGGCGACGAAGTACAAGCCCGTGCTCTACCTAGGCGAGAGGGCTACTGAGCTCAAAATTAACGGCGATAGGACGATCTCGGTAGTAACTGACAAGGATAGAATCATGGCAAGGTCGGTTCTCATCACTGCTGGAGTAGGTTCTTTCTCTCCGAACAGGTTAAACATTGAAAACCAGGAAAAGTACGAAGGAAAAGGGATTTTTTATTTCGTCGGATCGAAGGAGTTTTTCAGAAATAAGGACTTGCTCATTGTGGGAGGCGGAGACTCAGCGATAGACTGGGCGCTCAACCTGAAATCGGTTGCAAAATCAATTACTGTCATTCACCGGCGGGACCAGTTCAGAGCCCACGAGCAGAGTGTCAAGGAGCTTTACTCCAGTCCCGAAATCAGCGTAAAAACCTTCATGGAACTGAAGAGTGTCTCTGGCGACGAGAATCTCAAGAGCGCGGTGATATTCGACAACCGAACGAATGCCGAGGAGACTATCAGCGTTAATTGCATTCTGGTCAACATTGGCTTCAAGGCAAATCTAGGCCCGATTGCTACTTGGGGTCTGGAAATGGAAAACAGGGCGATAAAGGTCAACGGTCAGATGGAGACGAATATTCCTGGTGTCTTTGCCGCTGGGGACATTGCTTCCCCGGAGAACTCTGTAAAGCTAAATCTCATAGTCACGGGCTTTGCCCAGGCTGCGATCGCCATCAACGTGGCGAAAAGGTATACTGATCCCAAGGCACAATTATTCCCAGGCCACTCTAGCGAGGGAAGTTCCTAGCCTCAGGATAGCGCTTTCTAATTTGGTAGGTGTTGACCAAAACCGGATGGTGCACATCGACAACGATCACTTCAAACCATATGTAGCGGCCGTCCTCGTACACTGGATAAGAGCCCACGAGTTCAGTGTTGGGATATTTCTCGAGAACCCTTCTCTCGGCGGTGTCCTGCGAGGAAAAATGGCCCTTGATCTTTAGCGTACCCATGTGCTTGGGTCTTCTGCCCGAGGTAGGCCTCTTCTGTCGCATTCCGCCCCGCGAGATCTTAATCCTGACAACGGCGTAGCCCTGCTTTGCCTTGTACCCGAGAGATCTCGCCCGGTCGAGTCTGGACGGTCGTTCTAACCTAATCACAGTCGGGCCCCTACGCCAGAGGATAGCCCTGCTTTTAATTGCAGGCGAGTTGGTCTTTACAAGAGTGCGCCAACTCTTCGAAATCTCGTTGTACATTTTTTTAAAACAGATCTCCAACTGTTTTGTGCATGCCAAATAAAAGTTATGCTAGAGCCTTCAGGACCTGCTCGACAATCTGAGCGCCCGCCTTTGTTTGAGCTTCGGCCGTCTGACCGGCGACGTGAGGAGTTGCGATCAGTTTCTCATGTTTCAAAAGCTCGGATAAAGTCGGCGGCTCGATCTCAAAGACGTCAAGGGCAGCGCCGGCTATGACCTTCTCATTTAGTGCTCTTAGAAGATCTGACTCGTTGACCACCTGGCCTCTCGAGGTGTTGATGAGAAAGGAAGTCGGTTTCATAATCTTCATCTTTTCGTAATTCACTAAATTTCTGGTCTTCGCTGTCAGAGGCACGTGAAGATCGACGAAATCGGCTTCCTTGAAGACTTGCTCCTGAGACGCGACTACGATCCCAAGTCTTGAAACAAGCTGTTCCGGTATGATAATGACGTCGTTTGCCATGATCTTCATTCCGAATGCGTGGGCGATCTCGGCGACGCGCTGCCCGATCCTTCCAATGCCAATCGTCCCGTAGGTTCTGCCTTTGAGCTCCATTCCTTGGATTTTGCTTTTTTCCCACTTGCCCAGTTTCATCGAAGCGTCCGCGTAGGGGATTTTACGTATGAGATCTAGCATCAGTGCGATTGTAAATTCAGCCACGGCGTTCGTGAGGGCATCGGGTGTGTTCAATACTTTCAACCCCTTCGCACTCGCGGCTTCGGTGTCGATATTGTCAACTCCCACTCCCGCGCGGCCGATAACTTTGAGGTTGGTTGCCTTGGAAAGAACTTCCTCGGTAACCTTCGTCCGGCTGCGCACAATCAAGGCGTCGAATGAAGTGATTATCTTGAGCAGGTCAGGCGCCGTTATTTCTGGACTGTACTGATACTCGACATTGCTCTGTTTTAGGAGAGCAAGTCCTTCGTCCGATATGGTATCGCTGACGAGAATCTTCAATCTAAGCTCAAAAACCTAAGCCGATCTTAGCCATTACGTTTTAATTGTTTGCGCGAACGCGGAGACTAGCATGATCACTGGCATCGTCGGAAAGCCCAACGTGGGCAAATCCACTTTCTTCAATGCCGCCACACTTTTGAATGTCCCCGTGGCGAATTATCCCTTTACCACGATCCAGCCAAACGTGGGAAACGGATACATCAGGGTAAAATGCGTCCACGAAGAACTTGGCGTGAAGGACAATCCGGTGAACTCGACATGCATTGATGGCACTAGGCTGATACCTGTGAGACTAGTTGATGTGGCGGGTCTCGTACCCGGCGCCGCCACTGGCAAGGGTTTGGGAAACAAGTTTTTGGACGACTTAAGACAGGCAGATGCGCTTATTCACGTCGTAGATGCTTCAGGCGGAACTGACGAGGAGGGAAGGCTCGCTAAACTGGGCTCCCACGACCCACTGTACGACATTTCATTCATAAAAAGAGAAATTGTTCTCTGGGTAAAATCTCTCCTAGACAAAGACTGGCACAAGATCACCAGAACCGTAGAGTCTGGAGCTGCAAACGCGGTCAAGCTGCCGATGGCGCTGATGGAGAAATTATCCGGCCTTTCAATTGACGAGGAATCCATCGAGATCGCAATACACAAATGTACCCTAAAAATAGACAAACCCTCCGGCTGGTCGGACGATCAGCTTTACTTGTTCTGTGAGACATTGATGGATATCTCAAAACCCATTCTTATTGCAGCTAACAAGTGCGACCAGCCACACGCGAAGGAGAACATTTCCAGAATATCAAAAGAGTTGAGCAACTCGCTGGTCATCCCCTGCGCAGCGGAAGCAGAGTTGTTGCTGAGAAAAGCGTTGCAAGCAAACCTGATTTCTTACGTTCCAGGAGATTCCTCGTTCAAGATCATTGACCCTGCAAAGGTGAACGACGCACAGAAAAAGGCACTGGATCTCGTGCAAACACAGGTTCTCGATGCTTGGCATGGGACCGGAATCCAGAATTCGATCAACGCCGCCTATCTTCGACTGCTAAAGGGGATAGTGGTCTATCCTGTAGAAGATGAGACAAAGCTCTCCGACAAGAAAGGAAACGTTCTGCCGGACGCGAGAATAATGCATCAGGGCGACACTGCGAAGGACCTCGCTTTCAAAATTCACACTGATCTGGGAAACTCGTTCCTGTACGCGATAGACGTGAGAACGGGCCTTCGAGTAGGGGCCGACTACGCCCTAAAGAACAACGATGTGTTGAAGATTGTTGCCGCAGCCAAGAAAGGTTAGGCGGTGATTTCTGGGGCTTCCTCTTCGGCCTCTTCTAACTCCTCGAGCTCTTCCTTTTCTGGCTCTACCTGCGCGGGGATGTACGGCATTCCATCGCCCGCATTGATGAGCTTGATCTTTCTGATCCCGAGATGTCTAATTTTCGCAATGTCCTTGCAGGCGTCGTAAAGCTCTCTCGCCAAGTTTTGCTTTACCGCCTCCTGGGCGAACTGTTCGTATATCATTGATTGAGCACGTTCGGTGATAATCGTGCTCGTGGCGAGTCTTATCTCGTGCTTTCTCGAAGAGTTGATTCTGCCTATCGTGAAGGCAACGATGTAGACCCTCACCGTCGCATTGTCCTTCGTCTTGTAGTCTCTAATGAAATTGACCATCGAGGCGCCTCGCCTGACGAGGCTTCTCAAATACTCGCGCGAATATTCGTGACCTTTCAGAACGGTAGTCGCATTGTTTCCATCAATTCCGGTAATCTGGAAATGCAGTTTGATTAGCATGTTCTGCTGAGGGTCCTGCTTTGAAATGTCGAAAAGCGTAGTTTCAATTACTCTTCCGATTGCAAGTTCGCTGCTCGTTATCGGAACGTACGCTATCGGAACCCTCTCGAAGCCTGGAGAAGCAAGCACAGTGACCCATTTCTTTTCGCGCCACTTGTCCTTGACTTTTCCTGCTCTTTTTGCCTTCGGCATTGGTAAACGACTCTATGTTTTCTAACGCAATATAAGGTAAGCTATACTTCGCTAGCGTTTTACGGGTGTGATCTCGGTTTGAGAATTCATGTAAGGGACGAGAGATTTAGGAATTTCAACCACCTTCGCGTCACTCTTGTAGTAATTCTCAAGTAGCGTGACCATTGTCCGCTCGGTGGCGACCAGCGTGCTGTTCAAAGTGTGGAGAAATCTAGACTCTTCGTGAGGTTTTTCCCTGTACTTTATTGCGAGGCCACGTGATTGAAAGTCGGTGCAATTGCTGCACGATATCAGCTCCCTGTATTTTTTTTGGCTTGGAATCCATCCCTCAATGTCGAACGTCTTCGAAGCAACCTTTCCCATGTCGCCAGAACTCAACAGCATGACGCGGTAGGGAATTCCGAGAGCCTGCATGAAACCCTCCGCATTTCTCAATAACAACCGGTGCTCTTCTTCAGAGTTCTCCGGCTTACAATAGACGAACTGCTCAACCTTTTCGAATTGATGCACTCTGAAAATGCCCTTTGTGTCTCGCCCGTGAGCTCCCGCCTCCTTTCTGAAGCACGGACTGATTCCGGCGTACCTGATGGGTAGAGAATCACCCTCGAAAATCTCGTCCATGTGCATTGCAGCAATCGCGTGCTCCGAGGTCCCGATGAGGTAAAGATCTTCGTTGTCTATCTTGTAGATCACTTCCTCAAAATCTCCGAGAATGACTGCTCCGCCAATTGCCTCGCGCTTCAGCATGTACGGCGGCTGAACCAGAACGAAGTTCCGTTCTCTCAAGTAATCTAAGGCGAAACTGATTAGCGCATAGTTTAATCTGGTCAAGTCTCTTCTTAGAAAATAGAACCTCGCGCCTGAAGTCTTCGCCGCTCTTTCGACGTCAATTAGGTCAAGCTCGTTCGAAATATCAATGTGGTCCAGTTCGCCTTGCCTGGTCTCACCCCACTTTGAGACCTGAACGTTCGCAGCATCATCATTTCCGACAGGAACAGACGGATCGACAAAATTCGGGAGGGAGGCTAGAATCTGCTCGAACTTGGACGCGACAGTAAGCGTCTCGTTGTCAGTGTCCCCAATTTCGTCGGAGGTCTCTTTCATGCGCGAAATTAATTGCTGTGCATCCCCACCAGATCTTTTCGCTGCTGAAATCTCAACTGAAATCTTGTTTCTTTCTTCCTTCAGCTTTTGATTTTTGGCGATGAGTTCGCGCCTTTTCTTTTCTAGGCCGAAAAGCTCCTCGAGAGGAAAATTCGTGATGTTTCGCTTTTCTAGGTTTTCTCTTATCTTCTCTGGAGATTCTCTAAACACGCGTATGTCTATCATAGGATCTCGGTCTTTTCTATCGCAGTCGTCGCGGAATAAATGTGCGAGACAATTTCGTCCAAAGTGGATATTAACGTTTCAAGTTGTTTTTCCTCCCCTAATTTCTGCGAGATCGTAATATGCAGAGCGTTGTCCCTTACAAACTGCCTGAATTTCATCCCTTTTGGAAAATTAACGTTGTCCGGGGTTAGCGAAGTTGAGACTGCTCTCAGAGTTTTCTTTTCGGAAAAGACGACTAGGAGAGAGCTTTTCAGTTCAATCTGGTGGCCGGAAATCGTGCCAACACCGCCTGTTGAAATTCCTGCTGTTTTGCAATTGAGAATCGCAATCCCGCTGCGTTCTTGAGACCACCTCCAACGCCCGCGGTCTCTGTTGCGATCTCCCTCAACATGTTTCCGAGATCGACATTAAGACGTTCCTTTCCGCATCTTGCTGAGGTTTTGACGTCTCCGTCCTGTGTCGTCGTCCTGAGGAAGACAACTTTGTTTCTAAACCTAAAATGCGACGAAATTATCTGACAGACTGCACCGGTCATCCTCTCGCTCACGATCCCGTCGCCCACAATTATCGCACAGTCGCCCTTCTCGCTGATCCGGTCTTCGCTCTGGACAAGGGTCTGCACAGATCTAGTGAGCTCGACTCTGTAATCTGAGACGATTTGCTCCAGATCATTTGCTAGCAACGCTTCATCGCCTAAGCAAAGCGAAACTGCGAGGCCTGCCTTGCCCATCCTGCCGCACACGCTGAGAATCAGCGAAAGGTCTCTGGCGTCGCGGGTTATCGAGAACTCGTCCCGAGTATTGAGTGAATACACACTTCCCACTAGATCCTCCACAGTATAAGTTGTGCCTGAAAGGTGAGGGACAATCGCCTCTAGTAGCTTTTGTTTTTCCTCCTCGGAATAGTCGGCGACAGTCTTCCATCTCGTGCTAGCTTTGATCTCAATACCCGCGCCTCGCAGCGACGCTAGGCACGCATCTTTGTTTCCCGTGAGTCCGGGAATGAATAGAGTGAGTGTCCCCGCGATGGATTCGTGGATGGGCTTCGTCTCTCTCGAGGAGAAAAGGAGATCAAATTTCGAATCGATAGCTCTATCTTGGTTATCCCCATCTAGGAGTCTGGCGTTCAATCCGACTAGGCTTCTTCTCGGGCCTACGTCCTGTCTGTCACCGATAGCTCCAACAACGGAAAGAAACGCGATTCTATCCTGAAACGTCTTCGCGATGATGTAACAAAGAGTTGAAGAGCTGACCGAGGTAGAGCCATCGTAGCCGAACTGTATCGGATTCAAAATGTTCGGGTGATCCATCTCAGAGTCCGGTATCTCATGATGATCGATGATGAGCCACTTGTCTCCGAACCGTTTGGAAATTTCTGCGGAAAGCCCCGAGCAAATGTCCACAAAAATAATCAGGTCGAATTTTGAAGAGTTCAGTCTGTCGAGAAATTTGTAGTTGGGCTCGGAAACAGTCCTGATCTGCGCGTGTCCTTTGTTTCGGTATATGAAATCCGACAGTATTGCGGACGCGCAAATACCATCGGCGTCGTGATGAGAAGCTATCAGAATGTTTTCGTTGTTCTTTGCGCACCCTGCTATCCTAGATTCGAAATTCCGAGACTTTTCCAGGAGCCCCTTCTCGTCTTCCATCCGGAATCCGGATCTCTTCTAGGCCAACTGTGCCACTGCGACAGCGTACTTCCAGTCCGCGGAAAGTTTTTCGTGCGACTTGTAAAAGTTAGACAGCCTGTGAATTTTAGCTTCCAAGAGTTCTAGCGATCGCACGTTCTTTCTGTCTGCATGGTGTTTTCCCAAATGGTCTTTGAGCTTCGCTGCCCTCTCGACCAATCTTCCTAGATCTTCGGGAATCGGCAGAGCGCTCTTGCTTTCCCGAAGGACTTCGGTAATTGTTTTCCCTAGGAACGTCTTCGTGTGAGGGACGCCAAATTCGTCCCTCAATCTCAATCCGATTTGACTGGGAGCAAGTCCTTCCTTAGCGAGTTTTGCAACAGTAGCAACAATTTCATCTTGACTATAATTAACCCAAGTAGGGGCGCGCTTTGAAGACGGACGAGTCGATTGAGACTTGCCTCTTCTGTGAGAGTGTATCCTTGCCAACGCTGAAACAGAAAAAACGTGAAATTATCCAAAATAAATCTATCGCCTTAATGCTGTTTCCATCTAGGTCGACTGAGGCTTTGATTCTTTTGGAATGCCTTTCTTCGACTCGTTCAAAAACCACAGTGCAAGCTTGGAAAGAGCTTTTGAACGGTGAGAGTAGATCGTCTTTTCCTTCAGTTCCATCTCGGCGAAGGTCTTTTGCGTCCACATCGGTACAAAAATCGGATCGAATCCGAATCCTTTCTCACCTCTCCCTTGAAGCTGAATTACTCCTTCAGTCGCAGAACTGAAATTTGCGACAGCTTTGCCGTCCATTCCGAAAGCCACTGAGGAACGAAATTCCGCCTTTCTGGATTTAGCACTGTCCAATAGTTTCAGGATTCCTTCGACGCCGAGAGTTTCGTAAACAAACGAGCTGTAAGGGCCTGGAAAACCATTCAACTCGTGAACGAAGAGACCAGAGTCTTCGACAAAGACTGGTTTAGCAGTCCTTTGCAAAACAAGTGCGAGCGCGGTCGAGGCAATTTCCTCGAGATCGTTGCTTTGAATCTCTAGCTTTTGGAATTCCTCAAGTTTGCTAACGTGAATATCATATTGTCCGAGAGCCGCATTTGCCTCTTCCATCTTTTGGTCATTTCCAGTCACGAAATAAAATTCAATCAACTCTTGCGTACCTACCCCTTCGCTCAATTTCTAGAATTTGCTTCTTGATTCTGTCCAAGTGCTTTCCGTTCGATTCAGCTCCGTAGCCTTCCAAGAAATAATCAAAATTACGAATCTGATTTGAACCTGCGCTCTTTATTGCTTGCTTTAGAAGATGGACATCTTCCGCCATGTCTTCGATCCTGTCAGAAACGAAAGCCAGACCAAAATCAAGCAGCACAGTCCGTCCCGAAGAATGTATCACATTCTTTGTCGTTAGGTCGCCGTGAATTATTCCGTTTGAGTGGAGCTTGGCAGCATACGTTCCCAATTTTGTGTAGACCTCTTTCGCAGTTTTTCTCTCATGAATGTCCTTGAGTAATGTGCCATCCACATACTCCATTATAATTTCACTTGATCTTGGGTCTGCAAAAAAAACCTCCGGAACATCTACATCTGCAATTTTCGTAGCCGAAAGAATCTCAGTCTCTTCCTTCGTTCTTCTTGTCCTCAGTTTTTTGTCAAGACCGTGTTCTCTGTATGATTTTGGAATTCTAATCTTCCTGATGGCAGGCTCTCCATACCATTCGACGAGCTCGATTCTAGCCTCTGCTCCGAACTTTTCGAATTTCTGACTCATCGTTCTCCCCAATATTCAACTGGGAAGGCGCACTTTGTCAAGACGCCATGACTGCTTGATGAAAGCATCTTTCGGCTTTACAATCTGCCCGTATTTGAAAAACGAAAACCCAACGGCGCCAATTTGTGAGCCGCAATCGCCTGCATATTGTCTTTCTATCACCCCGAGCCTCACTCCGCGCGATGCGCACATCTTCTGAAGCATAGAAGATAGTCTCTGGTTTGCCGCGACGCCTCCCGTTACGAGTAATTCTTGTTTGTCGGTAAAAGCGAGAGCCCGTTCGGTTGCTTCGGCGAGTGTCGAGAAGGCAAATTCCTGAACAGAAAAAGAAACAGATTCCTTTGATTTACCTGCGGCAAACTGATCCTTCGCTGCGGAAAGCAAGCCTGAGTAAGAAACATCATTTCCTTTAATTACGTACGGAAGATCTAATATCGCTTCGGAGTTTTTCAGGTTATTTGCAAGAGTTTCGATTTTAGGCCCGGCGGGAGAGCTCAAGCCGAAGTGACGCCCTAATTGGTCGAGTAGCTGCCCGAGAGTAAGGTCGAGCGTTTCTCCGAATATCCTCCAACCACCCTCACCGCGCGCGGCGATCAGTGTGTGTCCCCCTGATATCAAGAGCACCAAAGGATCATTCATCGAGAGCAGTTTTCTACCTAGCTCGATATGACCGATTGCATGGTTTGTTGGTACCAGCGGTTTTTCGAAATAAGACGCCAGAGATCTGGCGACAACTGCTCCAACTCTCAAACATGGACCGAGACCCGGTCCCGCCGAGTATGCGATGAAATCCAAATCGCTTACTCGGAGGCCAGCCTCCCGAAGTGCAGACTCAACTACGCTTGAACTAGTTTCGACGTGATGCCTCGAAGCTTCTCTCGGGTGGATGCCCGCGCCCGCAGTGGCCTTGTAAATGTCCTTCTTGTCCGAGAGGATGCGGAACTCCTCTGCTTCTAGTATTCGATCTTCGACAACAGCTGCACCAAAAGTGTGAGCCGTGCTTTCAATGCCCAAGCATATCAAATATCAGAATCTCACGGCTTTCTGGTTTTTCGATAAAGATCACCGAGTATTTCGATATAAGGCCTCACCTCGATCAAAAAGTCGTCAAACTTGGCCCGTTCAAACCTCGTCTCAGATTTACCGTTTTTCGTAATCTTTTTCTCGACGAGGACTATTCCCGAGCTTCTCTCTGGGTCCTTCGAAAGGTCAGGGAAGTATATCAGTACGCCGTATCCCGCTTTTTCAGACCCCTTCGTAAAAATCAGATTATAGTACATGCTCATGGTTCGGACGAACTGTTTTAGTTGTTTTTTTCTGCTCTCCGTTCGCTTAACAGCATCAAAATTCTCTTTCGATAGTCGATCGACCATTTCTTCCAAAGAAGCCAGCTCTGAAACCTTCTTCGTGTAGCCTTCCAGTTCAAGCGGAAGATCAAAGACCGAATGCATGATGTCTTCCCATTCATTAATCTGGGAGAACCTCTGACTGAGCCTTAGATGCCCAGTCCTTGGGTCTTCCTCGACACCCATCTCCCTTCTAAGCTCCTCGTTCAGAATGTCTTCGACTTTGAGTCCCTTGAGATGGGAGCGGCTCGGCAAATATACTCGAATTCACTCAAAACCTCATAGACATATTTACTTTTGGCACGGACGGTCAACAAAATTGGCAGGCGTCGAATTTGCCTCCGTGACAGTTTCTTTCTTCATACATTCGACAGAGGACGCCAATCGGCTGTTATCCTTTCTGTCGGAAAAGCTCGGCTTGTTCCCTGAAGAATTACAAACTGAAGCAATACAAGGACACTTTAGCAACTCGATTATAGCTGCAAAGGCACACGTAACGGGCAGGCGAGCACAACAGGTAGCTGCGGGTGTTTTTGCCAATTTATCCTCCACGTCGAAGGCGCAGCTTCTATGGGAGCTCGACAAATCGATGGACGAGCACGATGCATTGTATCTAAGAATTGACCGACAATCACCAAATCGCGAAATAACGATATCTGATGAGGAACCAATCAGGCTCAAGTTCAAGCCACGATTTCGAACGGACGGCCACGAATCGATGAAAGATAATTACAGAGCGATGATCAGATGAGACAAAAAAAGCGCTACATCCTCATGAAGTCTTTTCCGCAGAATCTTCCAGAGGGCTCGAAGTTCCTGTTCCAGAATCAATGGGGATTTGTCTTCAAGGCCGATCTCAAAGCGACCGAGTCGCTGAGAAAAGATGCAGTTCTGATTTCAGGCTCTGTCCGCAAACTAAAGGAGCCACAAGTGCTAAATCGTAGGAGAGCAAAGAGCAGTACGGGATGAAGTGAATCGCCGTCCCAGACTGATCCCGGACTAGAA
>JASHPO010000008.1 GCA_030038075.1 Nitrososphaerales archaeon
TGAACGATATCTCAACGTGATCTCCTGGTTTCAAAGCAGATTGACCACTAAGCTTTCCAACGTTCCCTGCGCTGACTATGTCTCCAGGTTCCAAAGTCATTACTATCGAAAAATTATGCAAGATATCAGGAATATCCCAGAAGTAATTGATTCCTGTCCCTTCCATCACGGTAACTCCGTTGATTTTTGTGAAATAGCTCTGGTTCATTGGGTCCGGGATTTCGTCGCGTGTGACCATGCAAGGCCCGACTGGAGCAAATCCGTCCCAGTTCTTTACTTCTATTGGACTTGCCGCAGGAGGTGAAGGAGCTTGATTTGGAGTCGAAGCCGCTGGTTTAACCAAGCTTCTTCCGAAAAAGTTGTCCGGGTTACTGCTGGAGAATTTTCCGAATTTCATGTCTTGAGCAGAAATGTCATTGAAAATCGTGTAGCCGGCGACTATAGAGAACGCGTCATTCTTTGGCAGAAAGCGAGCACGCTTGCCAATTATCACGGCAATTTCACATTCGGGGGTGGTCACGTTCGCAAATCCCTTAGGAGGAAGCTCCACAATGTCGTTGTTACCTCTAATACAAGTCCCCACCTTGGTAAACCACCCAGGGCTACCCAGCGCTTCAAACCTTTCCTGAAATGCTGGAACGTTCTTGTTGTTGAATGAAATGGCAATAACTTTCGGTGGTCGAGGAATTGGAGCTAGTATCCGTACGCTATTTCGATCGTATTTCTTGACTTTGTCGACAGCTGAAGCCATGTTTCTTTGCAATTCATGTAGTTCATGCTCCCAGTAGTCCCATTTTTCAAGAAGATCAAGCAAAGTTACATTTGGAGGCAGAGAGGTATTTCCCCGGACCGTTTTCACAACTTCCACAAAGTCGTAAAGCGAGCCGTTAATTTCTATAGCTAGTCTTGCTTCTTGGTTTCCTTCGGATATGTTGTAGATTTTAGCCATGTTCCTACCTCAGAATTTCTGTTTGAGTTTTGAGCAAAAACCGAACCTTTTAGCCATATCGCTGGAGGTCAGTCTCAGAGCTATGCTGTCTTACTGCCAAGGGTTTACATCGACATGAATCGGTTCGACTTCTCCAGGTATCTGCCTAACAGAAATCTTGATCGCTCTGTCGACCTGCGATAGAGGAAACTCATGAGTCGCGAACTGATCAAATGGAAGCGTGTTGCTACCTAGGATGCTGATTGCCCAATCAACCGATTTCGTGTCGCGCGCGAGGACTCCCTGAATTCTTGCCGCCTTGAATACCAGTGTATCAATGTCAACAGGGATGGGTTTTCTGTGAAACGCTGGCGTCACTATTTTTCCCCCGCGCTTGATCATCTGGACTGTCTTCGCGAAAGCTTCCGCCGAACCAGTTACGTCAACGACGAGATCTGCAAGCTCTCCGGAGGTGATTTCGTTTACACGTGAAACAGGATCCTCCAAGTCAGAAATTATGGTGGCGTTCGCACCTAATCTTTTTGCCAGTTCCAATCTCTCCTTGTCGGCAGTCAGACCGATCAGAATAATTTTTCCCGCCCCTGCGACTTTGGCGGCCGCGACGCATCCCAATGCGTGCTGTCCCGCACCCTGAATAACTACAGTTTCTCCAACTTTTAGTTCACCCATCTTTGTGACCCAATTCAACCCATTTGACAAAGGGATGAACAAAGTCGCAATCTTAGCTGGAATTTCCTCGGGCAGGCGGTGAATGATAGAATTCGGGTGAAGGTACATGAACTGACTGTATCCACCCCAAAGGGCTGGCGGCACCGAAGAGGAAATAGTGCCGTAAAGTTTCTTCTTCAAGCATAGAAAGAACTTGCCCTCCATGCAGTACGCACAAGTGAAGCAAGGGAGTATTTCTTCTACCACTATCCGGTCACCATTATTGAGATTCCACCGCCTAGCAAATTCATCTCCTGCGGCAGCAATCCGACCTACCGTTTCATGCCCTAAAACCAGCGGAAATTTTACGAATGATGAATGACCCTGATAATACCCCCAGTCTGCGCTACATACTCCCGTTAGCTCAACGCGCAATACCGCTTCGTTTGAAGCAGGTGTTGGCACTTCGAATTCTTTGATCTCTGTCGTCAAAGGCGAAACAGCTACAGCTGCTACTGATTTCAAGGTAGTCGCTCATAATTTCTCCGCGGAACCGCGCTGAAATGTTTATCCATTCTGCTCTGCGTTTCAAAATCTTTCCTGAAAGCTTGAAAAGCCAATAGGGTTAAAAGACGTCCTCGTAGCAAAATTTTGTCTGGCTTATGGCCATCTACAATCCAATCTATCTTGACAGGCCAAAGGATCTGGGGGAAGCTCTGGAAATCTTGAGCGAATTTAGAGGTAAGGCCAAGTTGGTCGGAGGTAATACTTCGATTTACCAAGTCTCGCGAGATGATTCTCTTGCCGATATTGAGAGACTCATTGACCTGTCAAGACTGGGGTTGAGCTACATCAGAAAGGAAGAAGACGGCATCAAAATCGGAGCGACAACGACATTTTCTGAAATTTCGATTTCGCCAGAGTTCACCTCAGCGCGGTTCTTGTCTCTGAACGAAATGACAAACAAAATAACGCCTCAGGTTCGGAGCGCAGCTACCATCGGTGGAGCTCTTTGTTGTGGAGTTCCTTATTATGACATGCCGACTGTGATCTTGGGTTTGGGCGCGATGCTCAAAATCAAGTCTGTTGAACGCGATCGCGTCATCAATATTGACGATTTTTTTGTGGATAGCGGAATCACTGCTATTTCACCCGATGAGATTCTCTTTGAAGTTCAATTAGAATCACATGCTAATAGCGGCAGCGCCTTTATGAAAATTGGAAGGGTCTCTGTTGATATCGCCATGGTAAATTGCGCCGCTCTTGTTCAACTTGATGAATCAAAAACAAAAATTGAATCTGTCCGCATTTCACTCGGTGCGGTAGCGAACACACCAGTCCGTTCAAAGGAAGCCGAACAAATAATATCGGGAAAGACAATCTCGCAATCCAAGATTCTTGAAGCAGCGAAGGCGTCGGCTAACTTTGATCCTGTCTCGTCTATTCACGCTTCAAGTATTTATAAGAAAAGAATCATTCCGATTTTGATTAGAGATTCCCTCACTTCAGCCATCCAAAGGGCCGGAGGAAAGATTGCCTTTTGAGGATAAATCTCCAAGTAAACGGCGAGGCTTGTTCTGCTGAGGTCATGCCAGCAACCTCGCTGGCTGAAATGATCCGTGAAACGATGGGGATGACTGGCACGAAGCAAGGTTGCGATACGGGTGGCTGCGGGGCGTGTACTGTAATTCTAGACGGAAAGGTCGTGTACTCATGCATGACGCCTGCATGGAAAGCAGAAGGCAGGCAAGTTGAAACAGTTGAAGGACTTGAGCGCGGTGGAAAACTCCATCCCCTTCAAGAGGCGTTCATCCGCGAGTCGGCACCTCAGTGTGGTTACTGCACGGCTGGAATATTGATGGCCGCGAAAGCTCTTCTGGACGTTAATCCCAGACCAACAGATGCGGAGACCAGAGAAGCACTCGCTGGGGTCATTTGTAGGTGCACTGGATATCTTCCGTACCTCAAGGCCATCCACGACGCTTCGGAAGGGAACTCATCGGCATAGATCTTGCCCTTCTCATTCTTTCAGGGCTAGCGCCCCAAGTACACTTTCTGCCGTTATAGGAGCATCGTTTATCCAGATTCCCGCAGCGTCATGGATTGCATTTCTAATTGACGATGCAACTGGGAGTACCGCCGCCTCTCCCGCACTCTTTGCCCCAAACGGCCCCTCAGGGAACGAGCTCTCAACTATGACTGGCTCGATTAGGGGAATATCCCGCGTCGAAATCAGCTTGTAGTTGATCGGGTTCGCGTTTAAGATACGGCCGTTATCCGAGACGATTCCTTCTCCAAGAACAGAACTAAGGCTCATTCCGACGCAACCGACAATCTGATGGCTTACTAACTTCGGGTTTATTGCTCTTCCCACATCCATGGCAGAGACTATCTTGTGGAGCTTGATTTGACCGGTTTCGATGTTGACGGAAAGCACGGACAGCTGAGCTGCCGCGGCAAAATAAGAGGGTATGTCACCCATTACGTATTTGCCAGTTTTTTCATCGCGTCGAGGGTAGGCTTCGTTATATGTAGCATGTCCAACCAAATCTTCACCATTGTAGATGTACTGCGCCCCTCCGCTGAACACCATCGTCTTTGTAAATAACTCGCCAATTTTGATTTTCCTTCCGCCTATGTCTTTGGCGGAGAAAACCGAGCCACCCGAGACAATTATGTCTTCAGAAGAACATTGCAATATTTTTTGCGCGTGAAGGGCGATTCTTCTCTTCGCGTCGTGGCAAGCCATGAGAACTGTCTTGCCCATATGAACTGTTTGTCGGTCTGCAGTTGCTCCGTACGCAATGCCGCTGGTTTCAGAATCGTCAGTCATGTGGACAAAAGGCATCATCAGTACATGATCGAAAGGTACGCCGAATTCGGTTGCAACTATCTGCGCAATTCCAGTAAGAGTTCCTTGCCCGTTATCTACTATGTCAGCCCAGACCTCAACCTTTCCAGTTTCCCTAACCCTTACCATGGCTTGATACGTTCCTCCAACGATTCCCGGCCAAACTCCAAACCCTATTCCATGGCCTTCGCGCCAAGGACCGTCAATTTTGCCTTTTTTCCTTGCGGGTGCACGTCGAGAAACCTCTTCTAAACACCGAGAATATACGATTCCGTTTAGTGGCTCGCCAATGACGTTCTCATCGCCATCATGGTAGACGTGTGTTAGCCGAAATTCTAATGGGTCGACTCCAAGCTTAGAAGCAATAAAATCCATCTGAGACTCTATCGCCCACCTGAACTGAGTTTCGTAGGGTCCCCTCTTTGAGGTTCCGGGTACTTTGTTTGTATATACTCTGTAAGCGTCGAAATTCAGGTTTGCAATATTGTAATCCACAGAGGAGTGGCGAGTGAGAGCTCTTTGAAAGTGCTCATTTGCTTGTCTGCTAAAAGCACCTCCGTTGAAGATGGCGAACATTTGCCTTCCAAGAATCCTTCCGGATTTGCTGACGGCATCCTTCAAGTAAATTATGGATGGATGTCGCGTCGCAGTCGCAGTTAGTGTTTCTTCCCTTGTCAGGGCCAGTCTAACAGGGCGCCTAGACTTGATCGCAAGCATCGCACAGATGGCGCCGACATGGCTTTCCTCTTTACTGCCAAACCAGCCCCCCAGAAGTGGGACCTTTGCCCTAATTATATTGGCGTCCATTCCAAGGTATTCCGCCAGTTCGTATTGAAGCTTATGCGGCCCTGAACTTGTCCCCCATATTGTGAGTCCACCGTCCGGATCAGGCGACGCAAGGTACGTTAGCGGTTCCATTTGAAAGTGCGACTCGGCCGCAGTGGTGTATCTATTTTCAAACACGAAGTCGGCTTCCCCCAAAGCTTTTGCAAAGTTTCCGGCTCTCACCCTAACATGAGCACCGACATTCGGTAATTCCGTCTTTTCTCCGGGGTGCGTGATTACCGTTGGAGTCTTCTCGGACATTGCGACTTCAGCGTCGAATACTGCCGGAAGAGGCTCGTACTCTACGCTGACCTTCGATGCGGCTATTTCCGCCGTAATTGGATCTTCAGCGGCGACTGCGACAACCGATTGATTGAAATAGAAAACCTCTCCCCGCGCAAGAGGAGGCGTGGCAACTGTATTGGAGAGCCACAGACTTTTGAAATCCTCCCCCGTTATGATCGCCTTGACTCCGGGGAGAGCGCGGGCTTCTCGAGAATCTATTCGAAGAATCTTTGCGTGAGGGTATGGCGATCTCTTTACTTTTGCATGAAGCATTCTTGGAAGAGCAATATCACGAGTGTACTTTAGTGCGCCCGTGACTTTTATTCTCCCATCCAATCTTGGAATGGACTGTCCAACCAGTCCTGTCACAGACGGTTCGCGCACTATCTGCTGCGAAGTCGTCGTTGACATGAATTTTCAAAACCGTAACGAGTTTATTTATCAATATCTAGTAATCGCGAGACTTGACTCATTTCGCTTCGGTCAATACATCTTTTTTGAAAGAATAATTCTTCATCGTGGCTGCGAGAATTATAATAAGAACAGAAATCGCGATCACCGATGAAAATATCACATCAAAAGCAAATGAAGTTGGAAGCCGCTCAATATTTCCCTGACTTCCGACATAAAGCCTCGTGTAAGACGCCATTATACTTGTAGCAACCACAGGGCCTACCGCGGCACCCAGGTTTCGCAACATTGCATTCATTCCCATTCCTACGGCGATATGTTTAGGCTGCAACGAAATGGCGATCACATTAACCGGCGAAACGGAAAGCGCCACAATACCTACGAGCATCACAATCTGATCTGAAGCAATAGAAGCCTGCGTAGCTCGGTTTATGATGTACATTAAGCCAGCAATTATTTGCAGCGTTGCGCCGAGGAAGAGAACTGGTTTGGGACCCATTCTCGTGGTCATCCTTCCGATTAACGGACCGCCGAGGATCATACTTGTACTCGCCGGGGCGAGAGTAAGCGCCGCCCCAATCACGCTTAAATGCAATCCAAATGATTCGGGAAGCTCCGCGTAATAAATCACTGCGAACAAGGTCAAGAACATAGACACACCAGCTAAGATTGCGACCAGATTTGCGACTAGCACATTCCTCACTCGCAAAATACCTAGCTGGATTAGAGGAGCTACGCTCTTACCTTCGAAAAGAAAGAACAGGATTGTCAGCAAACAGCCTGGGATCACTACTCCTATTTCTTCGATCGAGAGCCAGCCGATTGATGGGCCCTCCGTGATGTAAACAAGGAGGAGTGTGACTCCCGTCATCAATACGGCTGTGCCGATATAATCAAGTCTCTCCTGCTTTACTTGAACATCCTTCTTCAGAACCTTTGCAATCAGGGCAAAGACAAAAATGCTGAGAATCAGTGCAGAGTGAAACGCGTACTGCCAACCGAGGTCCTGAACGATGATTGAGCCTATGACGAAGCCGGCGGCAGCGCCAATGGCAAAAGTTGAGCTAATAATTCCTTGTGCCATCCCAACTTTCTGTCTTGGGAAGGCATCGCTAATTATTGCGAGAGAAAGGGGAATTATTGCGAATCCTATCCCCTGCAGTCCCCTTGCAAAAATTAGGACATATATCGATGGAGAAAAGCCAGCAAGTCCAATCCCCGCTATATAGAAGACGAGCGCGATCAGAAACATCCTTTTCTTTCCGTACATGTCTCCAAGCTTTCCAAAAAGAGGAGATACAGCGCTGCCAACAATGAGATACGAGGAAGTTATCCAAGAAGCTATCGTGGCTGTGGTTGACAAATCTCTCTGAATGACAGGGACTCCGGGTATTACCATCGTTTCGACGTAATTCACTAACAAAGCGGTACCTGTTAGGGCCAGAAGAGCTTTGGTCGCGTAACGTGGATCACTCTGGGGCGGAGGGATACTTTCATTATTACGAAGGTCAGTCAAGATGCGGAGCCCCATCTCGGGTTTGAAAAACCCAGTTTGATACCATAGAAATTTCGCAATTGGACGCCCGGGAAACCTGCACTCGTTTCTGCAGGAACATTTTGCCGAATAGAAATCATTTTCTTCCCGAGCGATCTGAGCTGCCTTTGTTTCGTATCCGGATTATTCAAATCTCCTAGAATAGAAGTGAACACTAACCACGATATATCAAATCGAATGGTCCGAAACGTTCGTCAAAGTGTCGGTAGTAAAAACCTAAAATACGAAAGCTTACTGCAAGGAAGGACGCCACATTGACTTTCGAGGATTTCAGGGATTACCTAACATATCTTGAGAAAAATAACGATCTGCAAAGGGTTGATGGAGCAGACTGGAATCTCGAGATGGGTGCGATAACGGAAGTAATGGCTGAGCGAGGGGGACCTGCTCTTCTCTTTGACTCGATCAAAGGATATACGAAAGGTTTTCGGGTTGCCACAAACCTGTGCACAACACCTACTCGAACAGCGGCTGTTTTGGGAATAGACACTACAATTCCAAAAGTCGAAATGGTGAAGCAATGGCGTGACAAGCTGAAGACGCGAAAGCTGATTCCCCCGGTACAAGTAAAGAAAGGTCCAGTTAAGGAAAATATTCTTCTCGGGGATGAAATCGACATTTGGAAGTTCCCGTCTGCATTTTGGCACGAGCAGGATGGCGGAAGATACTTCGGCACAGGTTGCTGTGTCATAATGAAGGATCCTGAGACGGGGTGGATAAATGTTGGAACATATCGCGTACAAGCATTTGAGAAGAATCTGACCGGTCTTTACATGTCACCCGGGAGACACGGCCGTTTGATAATGCAAAAGTATCATTCGCAAGGGAAGAGCTGTCCTGTCGCCGTATCACTCGGGCAGGATCCTCGTTTGATATTCTGGTCGGGCTCTGCGGTTCCAAAACCTGGTGAGTCAGAATACGACTTGGCAGGTTGGCTCAAAGGAAAACCTATGGAAGTACTATCAGGCGAAACGACGGCCCTACCAGTTCCCGCTTCAGCTGAGATCGTAATCGAGGGCGAGGTTCCGCCTGACCAAAGACATGCAGAGGGGCCCTTTGGTGAGTGGACTGGATATTACGCGTCAGGCGTGCAGGATGAGCTTGTCATACAAGTGAGCTCGATCCTTCATAGGGACGACCCGATAATCTGGGGGGCTCCTCCCATGAAGACCGTTGGTATCTTCAGCCACGCGATCAACGCTGGCGGCGGAATTTGGGACGTCGTAGAACGTGCCGGATTTGACGGAGTAAGGGGAATTTGGCTTCCAACAGGAAACAACGGCGTCGTCGTAGTATCCGTAAAGACGCGATACCCTAGTCACGCGAGACAGATTGGCTCGTGCATCGCATCTACTATGTATCTGGGAAGAATAGTAATTGTCGTAGATGACGATATTGATATCACAAACAACGAAGACGTGCTGTGGGCAGTTGGCACTCGATGCGACCCGGCTACAACCATTGAGGTAATGCGAGGAATGAGAGGTTCACCTCTTGACCCGAGACTTTCCCCTGAAAAAAGAAAAAAAGGAGACTGGACGTTATCGATGGCAGTAGTTGACGCAACTAGGCCGTTCTACTGGTCCAAAGATTTCCCGCCGGTAAATCATGTAGGATCTGAGTATCGCGAAAAAGTTTTGCAAAAGTGGAAGAATTTGTTCGAGCCAACGAGACAGTAACAAGTCGACTTGGTGAGGATGATCAGGACTTTGAGAAGCCTAGATGTCCCAAAGGCCTCTATTAAGAATCATGCGGGGGTCTAGGGACCTCTTGATACCGAGTATTAAGCTACGATATTCGGAGGACCATGCCCTAGCCATAGCTTGGGATCCAAAGCCTTGATGGGGTTCGGGGCAACATCCGAGCTCGACCACTCTCTGGTAGCAAAGTTTTCCTAGAGACAAGACCTCGGCTTTGCTTTCTTCAGACTTGTCATCGTAACTTATACTATAGAATCCATAGCTTGAATTCTGTAGTTCTGGGATGAACCCCGAGAAAGTGGAGACTCCCAACCTATCGAGATGTTTTGATGAAATTTCATTTTGGATCAGATTCTTTATCTCCTGATGGATTTTGGGCAAATCCGTGTTCGCCATGAAAAAGGCAATCAGAATCTTTGGAGATCGAACGGAGGCTTCAGTGCGGAGCTCAGCCATATCTCTTAGCATTCTTGCCCCGATCATTTCCTTTTCCGAACCCTTGACGCCTCCTTCCTCTTCGCAAATGCGACCTATGAAACCGAGAACGGCTTTCCTCTGCGAAGGATCGGATGCCTCAACGTTGTATGCCAGAGAGTAGTCCGGACCGTCTCTAACCCTCATCTGCGCGTAAGGAATTGGTTCCAGCTTTGATAATCTGAAGTAAGCCTTCAGCACTTTGTCATAGTCTTTGAAAATACGGCAATCGGCTTCCCAAGGAGGAGGTTCGGAAAAAATTCGCAGTGTCGCATGCACTTTTACCCCAAACAGCCCACCGTCTCCGACAAAGAGGCCGGTAATGTCTGGCCCGTTACCACCTTTGATAAAATCCCTCTTTTGATGAATATTGGCACCATGAGCGTTTGTGTCAATGACTCTGCCATCAGGTAAAACGAGTTTGAGACCGAGCAGGAAGTGCATTCCGAGTCCATAAAGCGGTGATTTCTGGGGAATTCCCCCGCCGACCACCCCGCTTAGAACTCCACCCAGTGTGACGAAATGAAGCGGCACGTTCACGGTATGTACGAACAAACCCTTCTTAGCAAGTCGCTGTTCAAGCGCACCCATGATTATGCCGCATTCCGCAGTCACCGTCATGTTGGTTTCGTCAATTTCTAAGACGTGGCTTAAGAGCGTGGTATCTATCACGATGCAATCTTCGTTTGCTAGAGGAGGCAGCCCAGTTAGGGAAGTCCGTCCTCCTAGAGTAATAACGGGATTGCGATGAGCGTTGGCCAGGGTGAGGACCTCGGATATTTGCTCCACAGAAGTAGGCCTGACCACGATTCTTGGAGCGATTGAAGGATACGGAGTGGCGTCTCTCGAATAAGAGATTAACCCAGACTCAAGTTCAATGATATTCCTTTCCCCGACAATTTGAGCAAGCGATTTCTGTAGTGGATGGTGACCTGAGACTTCCTGCAAAGCCTTCAAATAACAATCAAGCTAGATCTACTTAAGCCAATATAGAATGATTTCCGGTATGTTATCGCATTGTTCCTCAGGAGTTTGGGAAATTTATTCGCTAGCAAATCTTATTTCGTTTACAATCTCTTCCGTGAATCTGTGCAAGAGATCTGACAGGAGGTAAATCTGTCTCGGACATACCGGTAGAAATTCTGGAGGAAATGGCTAGGGAAAAGCTGCAACGGGAGGTCTGGGATCACTTCGGTTACGCTGAGACCGGTTCGACTTATCGCCGCAACGTAGAAATTTTTCGCAAATTCCTTCTTAAACAGCGGCTATTTCATGGTTACACAACCGCGGACACTACTATAGAATTGTTTAATCAAAAGATACAAACACCAGTATTTGTCGCACCCATTGGAAGCTTTCACCTAGTGGGCCCTCAAACCGAAGTTCAGGTCGTTTCAGGTACGCTTGACGCGAAAAGCCTTCTATTCGTCTCACAGTTTTACAATTCGAGTTTGGAAGATCTTGCCAAATTGCCCCACCCGCCAATGGTTTGGCAAGGGTACTTGACAAGCAGTTATGATGATTTGGCGAAGAAAATGAGGCTCGCCGAGAGAGCAGGATTTGTAGGTGTAGGAGTGACCATAGATGGAACCCAGCCAGGAAAAATCGGAGATAGAATTATTCCCGGCAGAGGTCGCTCAAACCCGGTTATGAACGATGATATTCGAAAGCTGAGAATGGAAACCTCGCTCCCGTTCTTCGTTAAGGGGATAATGACTGCGGAGGATGCGTCTCTCGCCGTTGATGCTGGGGCTGATATAATCGTAATTTCAAATCACGGCGGACGAATTGCCGATTATTCAAGATCGCCCATCGAAGTTATTCCAGAGGTCATCAAAGCGATAGGAAATAGAGCCGTTGTAATAACAGACAGCGGCTTTCGGCGAGGCACTGATGTCATGAAAGCGTTGGCTTTGGGGGCAAAAGCCGTGTTGATTGGCCGCCCCATAGTCTGGGGCGCTGCGGTCGGAGGTTCTGAAGGGGTCTCAGCAATTCTCACCAAAATAACCGAAGAGCTCAGGCGTAGCATGGTGATATGCGGCGTGCCTTCATTGGATAAATTGAGCGAGAAAGTCTTGATCAGGGACGCAGCTTAGCAAATATCGTTCTGAACAAGCATGTAGCGTTAGACCTTAGTATTAGCTGCCCTTTCGAAATGTCTCTAATGGTGGCCTGATGCCCCAGCCGAAAGCTCTTCCTTCGCTGAGTTTTTCGATCCTTGTGGGGAAATTCGAATCAAGAGTTGGCATCTCGGTTGAAAACTCCATCCTATTTCCGCCAGGTTCCCAATAGTAAGTCGAGATGTTTCCGACCCGCTGCCTAGCAGGCCCGTACTCCATTGGAACCCCCATGCTCGAGATCTGGTCGACGAGGAGCTTCATGTGCTCTATGCTCGTAGTCGTCCAAGCAACATGGTGCAGTCGCATCTTCTTGTTCGACTCGAGTTGTTCCGGAGGAATATCATGGATGTTACTGTTTATTGCAATATCGTGTTGCCAGTCTTCTTGTCTAACATAGGTTATGCTCCAGTCTCCCCTATCGTTGGTTTGGACGACGGACAGTCTAAATCCCAAGACTTTGACGAAGAATTCAGTTTCTTTCGGTACATCCGGCGTCATAATGTTAACATGATCCGCGTCCTGTGGAGCAATCGCAAGTCGTGACATCAGAGCCTGGACATTGTCTCTCTGGTAGCTATTATCGGACACTGTAACAAATTCTACAGCGGTTCCTGAAGGAGTCTTGCATCTTATAGCCGCCTTCTCTCCTGGATCAAGTTTTTCAACTGTTTCGTATTCGACACCGTTCTGCTTAAGTCTATTCCGATAAGATTCTAACTCTTGTTCACTGTCGCATCTCATTGCAAAGTGATCTAGCCCGCTGCCTCCTCCGATTATACCGATGTCAAAATTCTTGTCCAGACCACAACCAAGGTAGACCGCGCCATTGTTTCGGGCAATCTCGGCCAGACCCATCCCAGAGGTGAAGATCCTAAGCGACTGCTCCAAGTTTTTGACTCGAATTACCGCATGTTCCAGCCTTCTTACTCCGCCCATATCTAATTACGAATTTCCCCTTTGAATTGATTCCTTTATGCTTATTCCCAACGGTCGCCCAATGATGTGGCTCACCACATACGTGAGCTCCTGTTGTTCCGATGAAATAATATTAAGTGCTCTTATTTGTAAGACAAAAGCGGCTATAATTGTACGATCTCAAAATAACTCAGGAGAGTTCGGTATTTCTTTTTCGCGAGGCGGAGCTTTTAGACGATGGTCGATTGTTTGACTGGCTCAAACTCCTGACAGAGGACATCGAATATCTCGTGCCAATTCGGGTCGTGAGAGAAAAAGAGGCAGGTCACGGTTTCAGTAGGGAGAGCTATCACATGAAGGAAGATTATGTGTCCATAAAGACCAGAATTACCCGCTTGGAACACGAGTATGCTTGGGTAGAGAATCCGCCTTCTAGGACCAGGCGAATGATTTCAAACATCCGGGCGAGCGCCGATTCAAACTCAGAGATTAAATGCAAGAGCAATATTCTACTCTTCAGATCGCACGAGAGAGACTTTTCGCGCTATAACCTGCTTTTTGCGGAGCGACAGGATGTTCTTAGAAGATCTGGCGATGACCTAAAACTTGCAAAACGTCTAGTGCTTCTGGATCATAATATTTTGCCCATGAGCGAGCTCGCGGTTTTTCTCTGAGGGTTCAAAGTTGTCTTGAGAAACTATTTCGGCAATTTTTTTTCAAGCAGCTAATCTTTAGGTTCCCTTTCTAAAGGACTCGGGCGGCCTTATTCCCCAGCCGAATGCCATGCCCTCTTTTATAGTGCCTATTTTCGGCGGAGTCCCTTCGCCAAGTATAGCCATTTCAGTTGAGAATTCGAACCTGTTTCCTCCCGGTTCCCAAAAATACACCGAAAGGTTTCCTACCTGCTGTCTTGTCGGTCCGTATTCCATTGGCACACCCATGCTTGTCGTTCTATCAATCAGAAATTTCATGTGTTCAAAGCTTACGGCGTTCCAAGCATAATGGTGCAGGCGATACGCTGGGTTTTTGTCTCCGACTATTGCAACGTCGCCTATTGCAATTTCATGTTGAAAGTCGCCGGCCCTGACGAACGTAATGCCCCACTTTCCAGAGTCGGTGGTAAGCACGTCAGACAGACCGAACCCAAGCACCTTTTGGAAGAATTCCGTCTCGCCTATAAGATCTGGAGCAAATATATTGATATGATCTGCATCAGCTGGGGCAATCGGCGACCGAGAAGGCATGACCGCGATGTTATCACGTTGATATTGGCTGTCCTTGACCATTACAAATTCCATCGCTATTTTTGACGATGGAAGCTTCAAACGTATGGCCCTCTTTTCTCCTGGTTCAAGATTGTCCAGCATTTCGTAGTCTACGTGATTATCCTTCAAATTTCTCTTGTAGGAATCAAATTCCTCTTCAGTATCGCAACGGATTGCAAAATGATCGAGCCCTGTTCCACCCTCTTTCACTGCCAGATCGTAATTCCTGTCTAATCCGCATCCAAGATAGACTGTGTCGTCTGTGCGCGTGATTTCAACCAGCCCCAGACCTTCTCGATAGAAACTCAAAGCTTTCTCGATATCATTAACTCTCAAGACCGCATGTTCGAACTTTCTCACTCCAGCCATTTACAGAAATTCACCAGTTTCCAATTCACAGTTTTTTGATAAATCCTAATTGAACAAAAGCATGGGACTCTCTAAGCGGATTCTAACTTGAGAAGCGCCTTAGAACAGCTCGAGTCATTGTTCCCGACGAGCACCAAATTCCAAAAGCGAAAACATCTTTGAAGTCCGGAAGATCGCAAAAACACTCAGGGTCTTTGAAGACCTGATCAAAAGACCTGTACCCGAGACCTGACCTGACTCGAAAGACAATACTAGCTCCTCCCCTCCCCCCTAGGGGGTACCCCCTCGTTTTCATTGATTATTCCCATGAAAACTATTGGTTTCATACAAATATTGTATGTCACGAAACCGTGCACGGGGGCGCCTGAATTTAGGTCTTTTGCAGTTATTGGGTACAAAGGTACGAGGTTAGGGCAGGAGGCGGTATTTAAGCGACTGCTTACCGTATGATCGCTTTTTTTCAATTTGTCGAACTCAAGTTTGAGCCTTTGCGAATCCTAGCCCTCTTGCTTTACTACCCTCGAGCAAACCATTAAGTCTGTGAATTCTGCTCGCTCCGTCAAGGATCACCGTCGTCTCTCATGAACTACAAGTGGACGGCCGTCGCGGTTACCACTATCGGGACTCTGATGGCTACGATAGACGGCAGATTGATCGTCATCGGATTGCCCACACTGGCTCGGCAGCTTCATGCAGGAGCTGAGGAGTTGATCTGGATAACTCAAGCCTACCTGCTCGCAAGCACTGTTGGAGTCTTGATGATGGGTCGAATAGCCGATCAGTTTGGAAAGGTCAAGATCTACAATATTGGCTTCGTGATCTTCACTGCGGGATCCGCTCTTTGCTCGCTGTCGCCCAACGCCGCCTACCTGATAGGATTCAGAGTTTTTCAAGGCGTCGGAGCTGGAGTACTCACAAGTGCGGCGGCGGGGATAATCACCGACGCCGCTCCGAGAAACGAGCTCGGAACCCTTTTAGGAATAAATCAGATCGCGTTTCGCACCGGCGCAATTCTCGGCCTCACGCTTTCTGGAGTAATCCTATCCATCGTCGACTGGAGGGGACTGTTTTACGTAAACATTCCGATCGGGATCGTCGGTATGGTTTGGTGTCTCAAACTCAAGGAGACGGCAACCAAGGACGAATCCAAGAAAGTTGACTGGAGCGGCTTTGCCGTGTTTTCCTCGGGGATGACTTTGATCCTTCTATCCATCACATACCTGAGCTACGGATTGGGTGGAAACGTGCTGGGATTTTCACTCCTCATCGCCGGCTCCCTTTTGCTGATAGTGTTCGCGAAGGTTGAATCGAGGGCGAAGTCTCCGATGCTGGATTTGAGCTTGTTCAAACTGAGGCTTTTTGCAATGGGGAACCTTGCACAGCTATTGAACGCGATAACCTGGGGCGCGGTCATACTGATCGTGGCTTTCTACCTTGAAGTGGGATTGGGTTACTCACCGCTAAAGAGTGGCCTTGGAATCGTTCCTATGGACGTGTCCTTTGTATTCTGCGGGTACGCGAGCGGAAGGCTCTCGGATAGATACGGCTCGAGGTTCCTCTCGACGCTCGGCCTGGGCATAACCACCGGAAGCTTTCTTCTCCTTTCAACGCTCGGCATATCATCATCGTACCCGGAGATTGCAGCTGTACTTTGCGTTGTGGGAGCCGGGAACGGAACGTTCATCTCGCCGAACTCCAGGGCGATAATGGGACCTGTCCCATCAAACAGAAGAGGGATTGCCTCGAGTTTCAGAGGTTTCATGGTCTCGATCGGCCTCACTGTAAGTTACGGTCTTACCATATTGTTCATAACTTTTGGAATGCCCTACAGCAGCTTTTCAGACCTTCTGCAAAACACGGTTCCCGCT
>JASHPO010000009.1 GCA_030038075.1 Nitrososphaerales archaeon
ACCTGTCCAGAATGCAAAGAACCACTCACAACGTCACTTGAAGTAGACAAGAAAACCCTTGAGGTTAAACTGATCCTCTGGTGCCAGAGCGACTGGGACGACAGCTTTGTGTTTGAAGTACCAACTGGGCTGTCCAGTGAGGGTCTTGCTAGGTTGAGAAAAGGAAAGAATGCAATCTCTATTCCGATGAACGGCAAACTAGTCGAACGCCGTCGAGATCCTGAGATTGAAAGACCCGATACCGAAGATGAAGTCGTGTGTGATCGATGCGGCATTCAAATTACCGATGACATGGGTTCTTACATCGGAATACTTGAAGAAGACTATATCCCCTACAGTCTATGTGAGGACTGCGGAGGTTTGCTTGTAGAGAAATATGGGGAAGACTGGTACTACAAGTTGGGGAAGACAAAGAAAGGAGTTAACACCTTCCGAAGATGGACTGACACACGTGAGCGCGTAAAGGAACAGAATTGGAAAAAAGAGAACAAATGAACTGCTCTACCGGGCTAAACAGCGAAATGGCGAGTCGAATACATTTCGCTCAGGAAGAATTTCTACCGCCAATAGACTCCTGAAGCAAGGATGCGCCGACTTGGCTGTACATTCACGAATGGTATGACTAGAATGAAAGATCGACATGAAAAAGTGAGAAAGCATACAAGCAAGCAAGAACAAGCAAGAGGATAGGTGTGTGTGTGCGCGAAAATGGTGGGGTCGGCCGGATTTGAACCGGCGATTTGTGGAGCACGGCTTGTGCCTCGCCACCGTTCCGGTAAGCACGAAAGGAAAAAATCCTCGCCCGCTCCCCAGGGTGGTATTCTAGCTCCATTCGGAGTTCCTAAACCAAGCTGGACGACGACCCCAGAATCGAGACACAGATAATCTGGACTGGTAATGTATATTGCGGTCGAGAAGTTCGACGATTGAAATTAAAATTCACGTTTAACCGCTAGCACTAGGGTGTCTCTCACACCCTGAGTAAAGTTAGAATCTTCTGAAAGTGACTCTCGCAAGGGCCTCTTTTGTATTCCCCCAGAATCTCGATCAGTTTCTTTTTCGAGAATTTGGCTAACCCAAGAATCTTCCTGATCTTCTCGCTCTGCCATCCGCCTAGGAAGAAAAACTGCGACACTGCCGTCAGGTTTGCGACTTTTCTCTCCCTGCTTGCCGACTCGTAGTCAATGATCACAGTTTCAGGATGGACAACATTTCGGATCAGCAAGTGTTTTGTGGGATTGCTTAGCTCGCCATGATCTAATCCGTTGACATCGAGAAGATAGCACTGTTCAAGCGCATTGCGTATCAGTCCGGAGGTATATTTTTTCGACGACCGCGTCTTGAGCTTCTCTAGCCATTTTCCTAGCCTTACCGAATCCACGTACTCCATCGCAAACAAATCGTCCGTGGCAGATAGTGCTCTCGGACCGACCCCAAAAGAGTTCGCAAATTTCTGGTGCTCGTAATCGCGGCTCATGTTAACTCGATTGGCGTCAACCCTGCGAATCTTCAAAGCGACAATTTCATCTGTTGACTTCAGTCTCGCCTTGACAACCGTGCTCACGCAGCCTCGACCTATTATTCCGTACCTGCCGACCTTCGAGCTCCCATCGAAAATCAGCTTGCGTACGCCAATTTCATGCAATTGATCTACTCGAGCATCGAAAGTTTTGAGATCCGTCCCCGGATAGCATATGAGTGCCCCGTGTTCCTTTTTCCTCAGTTCCGAGGGAGAAAACTCGATCCGGTTCGTTTCGAGAATTTGCAAAATTTTCATTCCTCCGCGACAAGCGAGAGCAGAGCCCTCCCAAGCCAATCCCTCTTTTTGATTAGGGCGCTCGCAGTCCTCACCTTGAATCCGCTTTTTATCTCCCGCCTGATCGCTTCCGAAGCGCCCACAGAATCGAGTTTGTTCGACAGAAGTTTCGCCAAGGCATCAGTCGCGGCAACCGATTCTCGCTGGAAGAGGGATTCTACCCTACCCTCTTCGCTGATCCAGGTATGGAGAGCTCTCTTTCGATTTTTCGCAAAGTAATTTTCCAATTCTTCCTGTCTAAAGTACTCAGGCCCCTCACGCGAAAAAATTTTGTTAATCTTGACATCGGCGAGAAGAAACACGAGGGCGCTGTGCGAGATCTCGTCGGAGGCTGCACCGTTTCTCAACACCTGAAAGCCCATCGACTCCAGTTTGTTTGAAATTGCGGCCGCGCTCTTTTTGAGCTCGCCCCAGAGAATGTCAGGGCTCCGCTGGTTATTCTCGAAACTGACTACCAGCGTCCTTGAGAGAAGCTCCTTCGACGGGTTTAACCTTCCCTCCTTCTCGCTGAAATACGATAATCGTGGTTCTTTCATGAATCTCCTGGACTGGAAAACGAGCCTTGCTACGTTTCTTCCGGAGATCGCAGCGCCGAGGTTTCTCGTCGTATCGACCGGATCTAGAAGCACAAGGGGACTCTTGAACGAAGTGGCGAGTTCTTTGTCGTACGGCTCGATCGAGATCACTTCGTTCTGCTTCAGTTTTGCCAGGACCTCAAGCACTGATGTGAACGAGCCAAATTTCAAAACCAGTATCTCGCAGACGTAACCGCTAAAGCCCTGCACCTTCACTTCAGCTCCGTAAACTTTGGAGGCTTTTACAAACTTCTTGAACAGCCTCATCTCGAGCCTCAGCCTGTCGTCCAGCTTTGAAATGATGTATTTCGTGTGGTACGGCGAGCGATCTGCCGCGCTCTGCCACTCGCCCTGCGAGACGTTGTAGCAAGGAACGACGTTTACGCGGACATTATCAACGAACGCCTCGACGTAGGGATGCTCGGCGTACCTGAGATTGGTCTTGTATCCTTCCAGAGCCCTTATAGCTGAATCCACTGCTTCCGTCTCGAGTTTTTCCCTTGGAAATTCCCAAGGATACAGCAGGAAATAATCAATGTCGAGGCTTCCCTTTAGCCACGTACCCCGTGCGTAAGAACCTCCGAGGCTTATTTCGGGATCGGTGAACTCTTTCTCGAGTCTTTGGCGGACTTTGGCAGAAACCTGCTCTAGCCTCCTTGCCTCGCTTGAGCTGGGAGTCACAAGCTTTGACGCTTTTTCTAGAACTGACAAGGCGCGCCCTACTTTTCAAACACGTGGAGATCAGAATACTCCGGTCCGTGCGGAGTCAGAACGCTCTGCTTCAACCTCAGGTTGCGAATCTTCGTCGTTCCAAATTCGATGCTGCGATTTTCTCTTACGAAATTGACCAGTTCTTCCTTGTTCCGTCCCGAGCGCACTCTCGCGATCGTCACATGCGGGCTGAATCTCTCGTCGTCCACCGTCTGAAGTGTGTGAACTGATTTTAGCAGGTTGTTCACGATCGCCGCCTGCTTTTCCATCTCCTTTCCGGACTTTGGATCAATACCAATCCAGACGACCGATATTCTCCGCTCGTCGGGGAACGTGCCAAGTCCCTTGAATGAAATTACGAGCTCAAACTCCTCGACGCGGCCGCGAAGAGTTGAAATGATATCGGTCTTGTCGACCTCGTCAATCTCTCCCAAAAAACGAATCGTAAAGTGCAGGATCTTCGGGTTTACTATTTTCAAATCCGCTCCGATGGAAATTAGCTCGTTTTGAACGGAATGGACCCTGCCTAAGAAATTTAAATCGTCTATGTCGTACGACAGAAAAGCCCTCAAGTGGATTTCATCCAGATGCGAATGTTTCCAAAAGATCGAAAAACCGCTCGAGGTTCTGTCAAGTCTTCGATTGCTTAAGCGCGCGGAATATTTTAAACACTCGGTCATGCAACGTTCAACACCTATATCCAAATCAAACGGGAAAAAACAGTCTACGGCAGTTCGATGACAGTTTGCCATAAGTCTGTAAAGCAGTCATATTTGTCAGATGCTAAACTCGCTGAACTAATGGAATCTTTCAGGCAATGGCAATGACTGCGTCAGGGAGAGCCGTGAGCCAGACTATGAGTGTGAAGGTGAGAGGAGATACCCATAGTTTCCGGGTACGCCTACTTTTGGGGCACACCCCGTAATAATATTATGGTGCGTAAAGCAAATGTAACACGTAGCATAACATGGCAGTATTAAATGTCAAAGTCGAGAAGGAAACGAAGGAGCAGCTTGAAAGACTTGTCAGA
>JASHPO010000054.1 GCA_030038075.1 Nitrososphaerales archaeon
TGAGGGGACACAGTTGTCCCCCTAACACTCCTCCACACTCGCGCAACAAGCGCGCTCCGTCGTCGTATCCGCTAAAGTGCTGTCGTCTCCGGCGTTATTCTGACGCCTACGACTCCGCATCGCTCCGCGACGACAACGACTCCGCGCACACTGTAAATGATAGGTGTAACAGCTATCCACAACTAACGCTAGGCTACCGTTCTGAACAAGACAAGTAAACCACTCTCGCCAACGCTTGAAAACATTAGAACAACACAAGATCTAAGTAAGAGGGGTGTGTGACCCGCCTCTATGGAATCCCCCCTTATTCCACAGGACGAACATCGTATGAACTTCTCTAGTGAGAGGCCTATTGATGAAATATGTCCTCACCACTGTCACCACCACATTGACACTCACACACTGGCAAACATGCATGTGGATGTCCCGAACACGAACGAACTAGCTTACAATGACCAATGCAGAAAATCGCCTTCCGATGCACAAATGTATGCAAAAATGCAACCAAGTGCAAATCAACCGCAAAAGTTGAACTCGAAAACATCCGAGAATGTGAATGTTAGTTCGATAGACCAGATAATGAGTTATCTAGGAGGGGAGGGGCAGCTAGCTAATGTCTTTCGAGTCAGGGCAGGTCTCTGGTACAGGTCTTCTCAAGAAAAATGTCTCGTCAAACGTCGAGAAAGTTGCTGCCGCATATCAAAGATGTTTTGAGAATTCCGCCGCAGAACTCTTTTCGTGGTAATCATGCAGAAGGAAAAGTCACTCGCTCCTCCAAGGGAGCGGGGCTTGCGAAAAACAGGATACTCCATAGCGGGTTATCCCTTCGCGCTGTTCGGCGTCCCCACGATCATCCACTCCAAGCAGGTTGAGCTGAAAGGAGACGTATGGCGGGAAAAGGATTCGGACTGCGGCGGCCTGATGAAACTCGTGAGGATCTGGGTCAACGATCTCCCGGCGGGCTACGAGGTCGTTCTGGGATTGCAGTGCCAAGACTGCAAGTACACGGACTCGATTCGCATTCCGTACTCCGGGCACAAGCAGCTTTTCAACGGCACTTCAAAGCGAACGTGGTCCCTCAAAGACCCGCGCTCACGCTAGATCGTTTGCGTGGAGAATAGTATTGGCCACGTCAGTGAAATCGTACGTTCGAAGCGAGACGTTCGCCTCCTTTCTCACCACCGCGTCGGAAGGATTCAGCGCGATTGAAAATCCAACCGCCCGGAACGTTTCGATGTCATTTCGCCCGTCGCCGACATGCGCACACTTTGCCAGGTCGATTCCTTTTTTCGTGCAGTAACTCTTGAGAAGATCGATCTTATTCTCTGGAATTTCCCTCATCTCTCCCAGACGGTCGCCGACAACCTCGCACAACATGGACACGTCGCTCTTTATCCCGTAGTATTTCGTGAAAAAGATCTGAAGCGGGTTGAACGTGAGCATTTCTACGTCAACACCGCCGTTCTGGAGCAGCTTCGCGCCCCTGTCGAGACGCTTCAAGATCGGTCCCTTTGAAAGCGCCTCAAACGCCTTTGACAGGCTGATCTTCTCGAGAATGGGGAACTGGCGGATGTTCAGCTCCCTTTCGGAGATTTTACCGGCACCATAATCAGATTGATATTCGTCCAGTTTCTCAGAAATCTTGAGAACCTTGTTCAAATAGAGCACCGAGTTTCCGAGAAATGCAGTGTAATCCATGTCGAGAGTCACAAGCGTAAAGTGCTCGGTCATGGAATTCACTTCAGGAAGTTAATCATCGCGACTTCGAGCCTCGCAGAGACAAAGAGAACGGCGGCGACGAAAAGCAGCGAGCAAACGAGCCACTTCCACTCGCGAGTAGGAAGGTCCCTGTTCTTTATTGAGACGAGAATGGCAATGCTCTCCTCCACAGCGAGCGTGTAGCAGGAAAATTCGAGCCAAAATATAGGGGTCAGAATCGTTATCACAAACGCGAACAGCCCGGTCGTAGTCGCGTTTGGTACTTGCCCAGTCGCCGAAAGTACTAATCCGGTGTCGTACGAGCTGATCGCGCCGTAGACCGGACCTAAGATGGGTACAAACTCGATCAACGCGATTCGTAGGTTATTGTCGTAAATCACGAACGTGGTAGGACTGATTGCCTGCACTTCCCCAACGAGGTTCTGCGCCTGCGTCTGGCCCATCGGCGCGGTTGACGCGTAGCCCAATATTATCGTCAGCGAGATAAACACCGCGATGTAGATTCCCACTCTTGTTGAGGTCTTCATTGGGATCGAAATGGTTACTGGGTTTTTTCCTGTTTCTTTGGTGGTTTACCCGCACGCATCAGGTAGAGGCCGCCCACAAAGGCAATTACAGCCACGGCGAGAAAGTAAAGGCTACCGGTGATATACGCGGCGGCAAGAGCTGCGAGTCCGATCAGTGAGACTACGAGCCTGCCTAGCTTCAACTCTTCTCGCAAAAACACAGCGTAATTTTCGCTCTTAAGCTTTGAGCGCGCGCCCTAGCTTTGAGGGAGAGAAACTCGAGCTTTGGCGTTACGATGCGTAGCGCGGCGAAATGACCGCGACCAGCTTGGTCTTTAGCTCGTCGCCGGTGTAATTTCCTTCCCTGACCGTTTTCAGCGATTTGGCTGTGGCGTCATCAGTCAGAACATCCTTGAACCACCTCTCGAAATCTCCGCTCTTCACGTGGTTTTCGATCGATTCGATCGGCGCCTGTTCAAGATCTTGGAGGAACTCGAGACCATTGGTCGCGCAGAGTGTTGTATTTGCAAACGCGAAACCTTGCGAGGCGTCCACGGTTTTGACGGAATCTTCGCCGCCTTTCATCTCGGAGAGCTGAGACTGGATCTCGGTAATTTCCGGCTTTTCGGAAACTGCAGTGCCAACCTTTGACATGGAAGGCTCTGGCTGCGCAACATCAACGACCTCGACGGAAAGCGCGGACGCTTCCTTTGTGAGCAGCGCAATTTTGGCGGTCAACTCGTCGTACTCTGAGCGTGGAACGTAATTCTCCATCCTAGCTTCAAGCTCGTGCAACCTTGTCTCTGCGGCGATGAGCTGCTCGCGCGGCACGTATTGGGACAGCGTCTTTTGCAACATGTCGAAGCTCTCTTTTGGAATATAGTTCGCGAACTGACCTTGTAAATTGAAATAATCGTCTCTCGGAACCATCGATTTCATGGATTCAGCGAGTTCGTCGTATTTTTTCTGCAGCGCCACGTAATCGGCCTTGCCAACGGTGCTCTGCTGCAGCTGTTCGACTTTGGAAAGCGTCTCTTTGTAAACGGAGAGCGGAACCGTGCCCTGAGATATCTTTGAATTAAGATCTTCGATTGATCCTGCTATAGCCTGTCCGAGCGTATTCGTCGCGTCGTTTTGAGAAGCTACGTGGCTTTCCACGCGGAAAATGGCCTCATTTAGATTAATCGCCTTTTGGAAATCTGCCCTGATACGCTCAACTTCGGCGTTCAGCCCGTCAATCGTTTCCTGCATTTTTGAGACTACTTCTTGATGAGTCTTTTTCGGGATGGATTGTTGCAGCTGCGCCTCCATTGCCTTGCACGTCTGGACTAGTCTCCGCACTTCGCTTGTGATCTCTTCGGCTCTGCTCAAATCGTCGCGCACTCCAAAAGAATGATGAGTGCTTCCTCGGAGATTATCTATTTGAAAGGGTCAACATGCCTTCACTAATAGCTCTAGACTCGTCAGGCCGCGGCGGCGTAATCCGAATCCTGTTCTCCAAACCTGTTCAGAGAGCAACGAGCACAATCGTCGCACTCGCAGTCGTGATCGCAGCAGTTTCCTGAGCAGTATCTTTCCTCGAATTCGTCGAGCTCTTCCTCTTCATACTCCGTCAGCTTGTCGAAAGGCTTGAAGCTGGGTTCGCTCATTCCCCAATCTCTCGGAAAAGCCGCCATATAACCGCTTTTTACGGCCGTGACTTGCGCGCGGACTCTCTGTGCTTTGGTCTCTTGCCGTTTTGCAGCGCAAGTTTCTTAATCCAGACTTCGACCTCCTCGAAAGCCTTCGCGAGGTCGTACTCTGAGACCTCGTAGTTGTAATGAGCGCTGACGGAGCTGACGAAGACCTGAACCTGATACCTTTTCTTCGGCGCCTTGGTCTCTCCGCTCTTTATTATGGCTCTAGCTTCGCTCAAATCCGGCATAGCCCTTGACAGGAGCTTCATGGAAGATTGGAACTTTTGCTTCGCCATCTCTGACTGCATAGGATCGTCTGGGAGACCGACTATTGTGATCGGAATCTCCTCCTGACTTTGCTTGAGCGGGAGAAGCTTCATGAAATCGCGGTAGGTCACAATCCCCTGAACTTCGTCGTCGTTCAAAATCACCGAATAATTTGTTCCCGCATTGAGCATGTTTTCCAAGGTCATGCCTAGAGAATCGGTTACGTCGTTTGTGATGGTTTGCGTTTGAGAGAGCGCGCCAACTTTCTCATCCATCCTTCCGATTCTTCGATTGCCCTTTACATCCCTGTCGGTTTCTGGAAGGATCCTGAAAACGATCGAGTCCGAAGTTATCACCCCGTCGAGACGCTTTACCTTGAGAATCGGGAGCTGATCGATTTTTCTGTCAATCATAATTCTCCTTGCTTTGGAAACGGAATCCGAGGAGTTAAGGCAGATGGGCTCGGGCGTTGCGATGCGAGCGATCGAATCGCCTTTGTGATTTGACCCCACAAGCGTTTTTGCTATCGAGGAGCAGCTGATTTTTCCTATGAGTTTGTTTTCTCTGTAAACCGGGAGAGACCTGATTCGGTATTCAAATATCAGCTTCGCCGCATCGATCATTTTATCCTGCTCGGCGACCCTTGGAACCTGCTTCATTATCCTGGAGAGTTTCTCCGTGGTGATGTTTTCCACGTTCAGGAGGTCTCTCACAGAAACTATTGAAGTGTCATAGTCGTCTTCGATGATCGCGTCGTATTCCTTGGACTCTTTGAGATAGCCTATCACGCGAGCGATCGAATTCATTGAGCTGAAAGAAGTAACGGGCTCGACGAGATCTCCGACGCGTGGATCAGAGAATTTGTTTGACTGCATTGTACTTTTGGTGGATGTCGCCCCATATATATTTGGAGACATGATTACCAGAAGTGAAAACTACGTTTCTTGCTTAAGTGCTTGGCTTGAATTTCTTCAGTCCTAACAGATCTTCAGTTGTTTTTCGACTCGGGAGGATGATCTCTTGTCAGAGCACTCTGCCTACTTGTAATCATCAAGTAAAAGATCATCATCACAATCAGCATAGCTCCTCCGACAGTTGATATCGCCAGAAACTGCGACGCCACGGCACCGGTAGTCGTTATGCTAACGACCGAGACTGTTTTACCTAGAACCGACGGATAGACCAGAAACTGTAGAGAGAAAATGATGATCACGAGAAGTGCGATGAACACGGCTTTGTTTGTGACAATTTTTGAGGTCTTGTCTGAGAGGTAAAGCGCTGCCGCGAGTATCGTCAGAGCGGATGGTATGATGATCAAGTAGGACAGGAGCGATGAGGAATAGAGATAGTATGCTGCTATGGAGATCGCTACACCCAAGACCGTAAGAATGAACCCTCTCATCCTTAGAGTCTTGAGGTTAAAGAACGCTGGAGCTAGTCCGATTCCAAGAACCAACGTGCCGATTATGAAAACCAAGCTGCCGGGGGAGGAGATCCAGTCAGGAATGGAGAACACTCCGCCCGAGAGATTTATCCCCTTACCGCTGACCAGCGCGGACAATACGACGAGTGCGATAACCCCGACAAGAATAGTCGCGGCCGCGTAAAGCCGGTAGAGTATTTTTTCGTCGAGCCATTTTCTCTTTATGATGAATTCGCCGAAGACGATGGTCGAATTTCTCGCGACGAAGAATATGAGAAAAATTACGAGCAACGGAGCAAACAGCGTCGCGATCGGCAGGAGCAGACTCGGATAGGCAAAGTAAGAAGTTACTACCCAGAATGCGCCGAACGTGCCCGTGAGTTCCCATATCGGCACGGCGTACTGAAGCACGGCAGATTTTGTGTCCTTGTAATAGAAGAGCAATAAGACTGCGCCCATTACTTCGGTGATCAAAAAGGCGGCGAAAAGTGAGAACGAGATATAATTTACTTCAAAGACGAGGTTAAAGGTTCACACCACCCGCCATTACTTCGGCTTCTTCGGGTTTCTCGTGCTCCAGTTTGGAGTGGAACACCCTCGTGAAGAAGTAAAACGTCGTCGGAAGCAAAAAGATGTAGAAAATCATTATCAGGATTCCAGGTATCAGAAGCGAGGGAGAGTTGTTTGCTGCCGCCGAGACTTTGAGCACATTATACACGACCCACGGCTGGCGACCAACTTCGTCGGTGATCCAGCCGAGCTCGTAGACGACGATTGATCCTAGACCCGCTATGACCTGGAGAAGTAGAAACAGTTTTGACTCGAATGGTTTCTTCTTTAGAAATAGCCCGATTATCCACATCAAGAAAAAGCCGCCGGCGATGAAACCGCCGAGGACCATCAAGTCAAAGGTCGTGTGGACGATAAGCGGCGGCCAGTCAGACTGCACGTATTGAGACAGGCCGGGAAGCGATGTGACGCCCGTTTCAAAGGAAGCTAGAAAGCCCTGGACGCCAGGAATTTGAATCCCGCAGCACCATGTGCCATTTGAGGAAAGAATACCGAACAGTCTCTCGGGAAAACCGGTGCCGGGAACAGTGTTTGCGTCAAAGGCCGCGTACTTGAGCGGTTGGAGCTTTAGAATGGTCGCCATCTCGTTGGAACCGGAGATTCCCGCCCCGATGAGAGCTATCAGGCCGACCCACCAGCAGATGGTTGTTCCCCGACCCAGCATTGCTCTTTCTTCGGAATCTTGGTAGCGGAGATACCTGTAGGCGAGATAAGCGCCGATCAGCATGCAACCGGTGAATATTGTAGCGAATACAACGTGCGCTACCTCAGCACCAGCTGAAGGGGACGAGAACACAGCCCATGGGTTCGTGACCGTGAGGACTCCAGTTACAGGGTACGATTGAACGTTAAAGCCGGCGGGGGTGTTCATCCACGCGTTCAGCATTGTGATGAATACCGCAGACATTATCGAGCCGACTGCAATCAAAAGGGAGCAGAACCAGTGAGCGTACCTGCTCCTGAAGGCGTCGGCGTAATAGATGTACAGAATGAGAGCAAAGGTCTCCAGAAAGAAAGCAAATATTTCAGCGTAGAGGGCTGCTGCTGCGCCCGTTTTGGAGACGAGCGTCATGAATCCGGGGAATAGCATGGTCAGCTCGAATGCCATCACGATGCCGCTCGCAGTACCGACGCCGAAGGAGATCGCGAAGACCTTCGTCAACCGGTGTACGAGGTTGCCATAGTACACGTCGTTCTTTCTGATCGAGAGAAACTCGGCGATGGTGATTACAAGTATGAGGCCGATGCTTGTCGCGACGAGAATGACGTGCGAACCAATCGTGAAGGCGAACATGAACCTATCAAAAAAAACCATCGAAAAGGACATTTTTCGCGATCCTGATTTTCAACGACTAGGATAAAAAAGTTGCAATTTCCTTGTATATGCTACAACTCAGCGTGCGGAATTAGCTTTGAAATGCAGCAAATACATCCTCGGGTCTTTGAAGACCTGATCGAAAGACCTGTACCAAAGACCTGCTCTAACTCGAAAGACAATAGCTAGCTACCCCTCCCCTCCTAGGGGGTACCCCGTCGATTTCAATAGATATTTCCATTGAACCAGCTTTTTCTTTACAAATATTGCATGTCACTATACGATTGGAAGGAGGCGCTACTTTCAGGTCTTTTGAGGCGATCGGGTACATAGGTACGAGGTTAGAGCAGGAGGCTATATTTAAGCGACTGCTACTTATAGCGTCTATTTTGAATTACTGCGTGCCCGAGTTTGTGGATTTTCGTCTATTGCTTTCACTCCGCAACTTCGCTTGGAGGAGTCGTTTCTCCCTCTGCGAGATTATGCATCGGCTTGCCTCGCAACGCGCTGGGCACTATTCCAATAGTGTTCAGGATAGCTAGCACGAGGACTGCCGTCTTGAAGCCGTTGAGAAATTGAGCTTTGGCTACCGGGAG
>JASHPO010000055.1 GCA_030038075.1 Nitrososphaerales archaeon
GGCAAGGGCTTTCCTTTGTCCTGCATCTTGAGAAATGCTCTGCCGATTCTCTTCTCAGCTGGCCCCCAGAAAGCGAGCGTCTTGCGATCCCTCAACTGCATCCTGTGAATGCCCAGAAGTCTCGTCCCAGAATCGGGATCTTTCGCAATCTCCACCGCCGAGGTAATGTAGGCTCCGGCATCTCTCTCGCTATGCCATGCTAAGGGAATTTTTCCAAGATCTACAGCGTCTCCTTCCATTACAACTTCTTGACAGGGACCATCGCTCACGGTTTTTGGTGGCACGGGACTACTTATCGCCCGATTGAAGTGGTCGAGGATTTCAGATTCCCCAGAGCAGTGCATGCCAAGCGCGACCCTCTTTCGCGTCGCATACAGAGCGGCGGCGTAGCGCCATCCGTTGTAACCTTTGACCTTCTCGAATAAAAAAGCGGGCCCTTTCACGTCACACGATTTTCTGATGTAAGCGCTAATGCCGAATTTTGGATCGACTTCGCTGTTTATTCTGACAAGATCATTCTCGTTTTCGAGGAAGGTCAGAAATTCTCTGAAACTTTGCCACACAAATTGAAGTCGTTGCCGCTGTCATATTATAAGAGTTCCATTCTTCTAACGTGAAAAAAATCTAGTCAGGCTTATATTTGGAAAACTAATTTTGCAAAACGTTTGACAACAGAGACCGTCCAACAGGTCAGACAGGAGGAAGAGTTATCCGGGCAGGAATTGCTCTACGTTGGAAAGAGCTTTAGCAGAGTCGACAGTTTTGAAAAAGTAACTGGACACTCAATTTACGGCGTTGATTTCAACCTTCCGCACATGCTCTTTGGCAAGTTCAAGAGGAGTGAGGTTCCTCATGCTGAGATAGTATCGATAGACTTGGGCAGGGCTCTGAAGGTACCTGGGGTTAGGGCGATTATCACGGGCAAAGACCTTCCTGAAACGTTGTTCGGAGCCGGGCTGAGCGACACTCCAATAATGGCTAGGAATCGTGTGAGGTATATTGGAGAGCCCATCGCGGCGATTGCCGCCGACTCGATCGAAGTGGCCTCTGACGCCGCGGATCTCATAGAAGTGAAATACAATGAAATTCCTTCGATTTACGATCCCGAAGAAAGTCTCAAACAAAATCCGGCAATCGTAATTCACCCCGACCTGATGAGCTATAAGGTTACTCCGAAACTTCCCCCGGTCAGAGACCCAAACCTTCCAAATGTCTCAAATCACGTCAGAGTCAGGAAAGGGGAGACGGAATCTGCTTTCAAGAGCGCCGACAAGATAATTGAGAATAGATTCACCACAAATCTCGTACAGCACGTCCACACAGAACCCAACGCGACCGTGGCGAAGGTCGAAAACGACGGAAGCGTGACGGTCTGGACATCAACGCAATCGGTCTACCGCGCGAGATACATGCTCTCTGAAGCTCTGCAGCTACCAGCAACGCGTGTCAGAGTCGTGACGACCGAAGTTGGTGGCGGATTTGGAAACAAGCTCAACTCAATAGTCTCGGAAGCCGTTGCGGTTATGCTTTCCAAGGTCACGGGAAAGCCAGTAAAGATACAGCTATCGCGCGAAGAAGTTTTTGCTGCGACGACAACCCGCCATCCATTCGTGATTTACGTAAAAGACGGCGTGATGAAAGATGGTCGAATTGTCGCGAGACAAATTAGGGCAATTCTTGACGGGGGTGCCTACTCTGGAGGTTCTGGAGTCACGGTCGGAAGAAATACCGTATTCGGGGCAGTCACGACGTACGATATTCCCAATTTGTGGATAGATACCTACCGCGTTTACACAAACAAGATCCCGGCTGGCGCATTTAGAGGTTTCGGGACTATGCAAATGACCTGGGCTCTGGAGTGTCAGATGGACTACATCTCCGAGAGCCTCGAAATAGATCCTTTTCGACTGAGGATGATCAACGTACTGAAAGAAGGAAGACTCAGCGCCATTGGCGAGAAGCTATCAAAGATTGACCACGTTGCAGTGCTGACCGAAGCCTGTAGCATTCTGGACTTGGGCAGGAAAAGTACGCTTCCGTATCCATGGAGGTCTGGCAAGGGGATTGCTCTAGGCGAAAAGTATTCGGGAGAACCGGGAGCGTGCGCATCCATCAGATTTCGATCCGACGGATTGATTGAAGCTTTTGTGTCTGTTCAGGAGATCGGGCAGGGAACCAGAACAGCGGTGACGCAAATAGTGGCAGAGGAACTGAAGATGCCGCTCCAGAACATCCACATAGTTCAGGCTGACACATTCTTGACGCCGTACGACGCTGGCGCGGTGTCGAGCAGGCAAACCTACTGCATTGGAAACGCAGCTATTCTTGCGTGTCTTGACCTGAAGAAAAATATTCTCCAGGTTGCCTCGAAAAAATTAGGCATTTCGTCCGACCTGCTCTACATCGGAGAAGGCTTGGTCTACATGCCGGACGGCAAGTCAATCAAGATAGCTGATCTATTCACGCGTGGGAAATCCCGCTACGGAGTATTCTTGGAGAAAGGCGACGAATTTTGGGGCTACGGTACGTGGTTTGTCGAAACAGGCGACTTGGATCCCGAAACCGGTCTGGCAACGCTGCCGCGAATCAACATCGCTTACACCAGTGGAGCTTGGGGCGTCGAAGCTGCGGTAAATGTGGAGACCGGCGAGATAAGACTTCTCAGAACGATCGCCGTTGCAAACGCGGGGAAGATTGTAAATCCAAAACTCGCAGAAACCCAGGTTGAAGGAGCGGTCAGTCAGGGGATCAGCACTTCACTTTACGAAGAGTTGATCTTGGAACAGGGTAAGCCAACAAACCCGGATTTCAAGGATTACAAGGTTATGAGCGCCCTCGATGCGGCTAGGATCCATGTGAAACTACTGGAGATTCCGAGTGGTGACGGCCCTTATGGCGCAAAACCTCTTGGCGAAGTTGGAATAGTGGGAATTGCGCCCGCGATCGCGAATGCGATACACGACGCAGTAGGGATCAGAATTAACGATCTTCCCATAACAAGGGAGAGAGTTCTCAAAGCAATTAGTGCAAAAGCTGCTTCATAACTTCGCTACCCTCAACCGCCAGATTGTTTAGGTCAAGTCTCGCAATGTCCACGTATTCCAATCTGTCAAACCAGACAGGTCTACTTCCATTCAGCTTCAGATCTTTCACATCATAGATGAAACAAATATGCCAATGATGGTAGTTCGGATAGTATCGACTGTTCGTTGTAAATGAAACAACCGTCGAAAGCTCCATCGAACTAGCCTCGCCAATTAGAAGTCTGTTTAGCAATCTTTCGGCGCAATTCATTGGCGACTCTCCGAACTTTAGAAAACCGCTCGGAACGAACCACTTGTCTTCCCAGATAAACCGTCTGTGCGTATACATGCCCCATTCCTTTCGCCAATAGTCGGAGAACCTGTCTCCCTCTATCTTCGCGACGAGCAATTTTTCATCTCTTTTGGAGATCAGGTACGACATCAAGCAGATGCCAGCGACCGGCATGTACTTTATTCCATCTTGATCTACACCGATTCTCGCCCATCGGTCAAACTCTTTTGGATCGAGATTATCTACAACCAAGTCCGATTTGCACCGTTCAAGTAATCTCAATCGCCACCGCTCGACGGCAAATCTGAGCTCAATCTGTAGATGGAGGGACTGACCCAAGGATCGATTACCACGTCGACTACTGAAGGCCCTTCGCCACTAATTGCTTCCTGTAGCACAGAATCCAGCTGCGAGTCCTTTTCTACTTTGTATCCGCGCGCACCAAAGTCTTGCGCTACCCGGGCATAATCCGGAGCTCTTATGTCTACTTCATAGTATCTTTCGCCATGTGAGAATTTGGATTTCCAGCGCTCGGCGCCCAAAGACCTGTCGTTGAAAATCACCTCTGTGATTCCAATGTTATGCCTGACAGCGGTTTCTAGGTCGGGCATCGTCGCCATAAAACCCCCGTCCCCATCACAGGATACGACAGTGCAATCAGGTGCTGCAAGCTTCGCCCCCATCGAAGCAGGGAAAGGAAAACCAACACTCCCGAAACCGGCGGCCTTCATTCCCGACCCAGGCCTGTATCTAGGCAGCATGGAAACAAACCATGAATGAGTCCCTGCGCCAGTAGTCACAATAGAATTTTCCTTCAAGATCTTATTAAGAGACTTGATGACGCTCCAAGGATTTACTTGGTTAGCGCTCTTGACAGAATCCAATAACTCGAAAAATGACTTCCGCTCGGATTGCAGATCAGATAGCCTTGTCGAACCTTTCCACAATCCCGTCACGGATTTTACTCTAGCCATATCGTTTTTCAGTTCGGCGATGATATCACTAAGGAAAAGTTTTGGATCACCCTGCATGCCCACCGTCACATCGTACTGGAAGCCGATCTGATGCGGGTCGTTATTCACTTGGACTATTTTTGCGTCCTTCATGATGAGCGTTCCACCGTTTGTAGTGACATCTGACAATCGACATCCAACCGCAATTACGCAATCGCTCGAAGTGAGGGCGCTTACCGCAGCCTTGCTCGTAGTTCGACCTACTGCCGCCCATAGCACACCCAGTGAGAGTGGATGATTTTCGGGAATGGCTCCGCGGCCAGACCACGAATTTGCCACGGGTATGCTCAGGAGTTCGGCAAATTCTTGAAGCTCGGGTGATGCCGCCGACCACAGAATACCGCTTCCCGCCATTATCACGGGTTGCTTGGATGCGAGGATTACATCGAG
>JASHPO010000056.1 GCA_030038075.1 Nitrososphaerales archaeon
GCTTTGAGGTAAAGGCATATCCAGAGTTGCACAACTCTGGGAACACATAAAGATCTGCATCGACTCTCGAAACTAGTCGGATGGCACTTTCGATGTTTTCTTCATTTCGGCCAAATTTCGGCCTGGTCTGTACAAACGCGCCGCGAACTACAGTCATTATCTACTGAACTTCCAACTCGATGATTTGCGAATAAGAAAGGGAGGTTGTGACTGCGGATATAGTAACAAAATACACGCCGGGCGCAGTTGAGTTACCGCTAATTGTAATAAGCTGATTAGACGGAGACACGCTGTATTCAAAACCAGTTGTGAAATTTCCCACGTTTTCCTCAACGGTCGCTTGGGAGGCGGCCGAGCCAGTAATGTTCAACTTGATTGACACGCTGCCATTCGGGCTAAGAGAAATCGGTTGCGTATAATTTGAAAGACTCAATCCTAGATCGAGCGGCGCCTGCGTATTTATCGTTCCGACTTTCCCCGCGAATAATTCCGTGTACCAAGGCTGGCCGCTGGGGGACAAGGTCGATGTCAGCATCCCGCTGATGTTACCGACACCATGACCAATCTTCGTAGGAATGTAATATTCGATCAGGGTGTTGTTTGAGGGTATGAACTCTGCCATCGCATTACCGTAGTGTTCGTTGAACCACACATCGCCGTTCTGGTCTACGTAGTCGAAATACGGAAGCGTTGTTTGGTCTATCTCTGCGACCGACGCTACCGTCGGAATCGACGTGGAGATTGATTCAAAGTAATCTGTGGTTGGGTTGTATTCGGCAATAAAACTCGGGCCGTGCTGAGTTAGCCAAAGGTTTCCCTGACTGTCCACGGCTATTCCCACGGGAAGCTCCGCGAGGCCCGTCAAATTCTTGAAGGCAAATTCTCCGTCGTAATATGATCCGATGAAATCGATGCCGGGGAGAGTAAACCAAACCTTTCCCGTTTGATCGACCGTTATCGAAGACGCCTCTAACAATCCGGAGAGCGGGATGGGTATTTGGGTTAGATTCCCCGACGGAGTGATTTCGCCGATATTGTTGTCAAAGAACTCTGTGAACCAGACATCTCCATTTTGACCGACTGCTATCCCGAAAGGAAACGCATTTTCAGACGGAAGTTCGTACCTTGTGAATTTGTGTGTTGAGATATTGAAGCTCCAGATTGAATTGGATGTTTCCTCGGTGAACCAGACCAGTCCTCTTGTGTTGTCCACAGTCATGCCCCAAGAAGTGGTTCCACCTTTCACACCAGGAATCGGGAATTGTTGAATTTTTCCAGTCGATGGATTCAATTCGGCTAGAGAAGAATCGTTCATCAGCGTGAAGAACACATTACCCTGAGAATCTACTGCAATGGCGTTAGGTTCTGACGTCGCCTTGATTGCTTGATACTCTGTCGTATATTGCGAAACTTCAGGCTTTGCTGTGTAAGTCGTTCCCAATACATAATATGAAAGCGATCCTATCAGAATTAGAATGACGGCAGCTGCAATTGCGACCTTAACCGAATTCCTCATGCCGGGCGGGTAACTTCGCAGGTAGTTTGCTCTTATAAAGAGCATTGACCCGAGGCGGAATCAGATTTTAACCCGGTCAATGTTACTGATGACACTTCTAACGACGAACGAAAATCCAGGTGTGAAACCATAGGATTCTTTCATTACTGATTTAACAAATCTCGGCCTCTGATCCGGTGCAATTGATCGATTTACAGTCCTTGGCTTCCTTACAGTTTCCGGGATTCCTTTCAGAGTCATTTCTAGTTCTGTTCGTCCTAGCTATCGCGCCGGTGGTCTTCCTTCTTTTGCTTTTCACTCATCTTGATCGATACAAGAAAGAATCAAAGAAACTCATGACGGTCACATTTCTAATCGGTGCGCTTTGCATAATTCCCGCCATAATCATCGAGCTGGTACTGGCAAACTTCATACCGTTAGGTCCGGGCCTGGTTTCAATTTTCATCTACTTCATTTTTGGCGTTGCGCTCGTTGAAGAGTCTCTCAAATTTTTCGCGGTGAGGGTTTACGCCTACAATTCTCCGCTTTTCGACGAACCGATGGACGGCATCGTTCTTGGCGCTTGCGCGGGTCTAGGCTTTGCGACCGTAGAAAATCTGCTGTACGTATTCCAGTATGGCGCGCTAGACGCCGTGGTCAGAGCTCTGATCAGCGTTCCCGGTCATGCATTTTACGGCGCAATAATCGGCTACTACCTGGGGGAGGCAAAGTTTAAAAAGAGTCCCGGGCTCGCGGCCGTAGGTCTTTCAATTGCTATATTTCTGCACGGATTATTCGACACACTGACCGTGATACTTCCGACAGTAATCGGCATCGTCATTCTCTTTGGTCTCATTCTATTCGTATACTATGGAATTGTTCGAAGAGAAGTTAGGACTGCTGAGGCAGAATCCCCGCACAAGCCCTTTGTTCGATTTTTTGCAGCTGCCAAGAAACTACTGTGAAAGATAACAAACTTGTCAAATCTCTCGAACTAGATTTGCTGTTGTTTGACCATGGTCTTGGTTATGAATCGTCCTAAACTGGTCTTTGAAACCCTAGTTGTTTCGCTCTCTAACGCATTGAAGACGCAAGCCTACTCAAAAGAGGTCAGCAACTCGCGCAATTTACTTAGAAAGTACTGGCTTGAATCTATCCTTGGCGCTTCGCTTTTCGCTGTTTTTCTCTACGCGGCGTTGTTTGGGACGTACTTCGTGAATGGTGCCTTTTCTTACAATTCACTGATTCATTATGGTTCGTGTTTCATCCTGGCCTCTTATTTCCTGAATCGGCAGGGCGTCAAAGTCGCTGATCGAATACTATATTCGCTTGCTATCATGGCGAGCGGAATCGTTCTATACGAGATCGTGTATCATTATGGTTTCGGTATTTCATACTCAATTCTAGTTCAGAACGCGACTTTTTTCGGTCTTGATTCGAACGGCACTGCATTTTCGCTGGACTGGTTCGTGATAATATTTGTCATCCCTTTCGCTTGGAGACAGTACATGAGTCTGGGCAACTGGTCGCTCCTGATACTTGTGACGTTCGAGGCTTTGGTGATGTTCGCGTGGATAAGCACGGGTTATCCGCAGTTTCAGTATCCGTCTTGGTGGCCTGCCTACAAAGTCCTCTTCGATGTGATACCTGTGGTCAACGGGACGCCCAGCTCCAGTTCCATTCTCTTCTATGGTGGTCTGTTCGGCGAGCTCGCGAAGACCATTTCCGTGATTCCAGCGTTCTTTTTTAACAAGAAGTGAGCCGTCAGTAAAACTGACTCTCAGCCATTATTTTGCCGAGTTCCTTCCCCGACAGTTCGTGGGCGATCTTTCCGTCTCTGACAGAATACGCTCGATGGCACTGCCCAACCACCAAGGGATCGTGGGTCACAAGGACGAACGTCGTTTTTCTTTCTTTTTGCAGGGATTTTATGAGTTCCATCAACGCCTTTGCAGATTTCGAGTCCAAGTCGCCGGTCGGCTCATCGCCCAGTATGACGGACGGGTTATTTGCAAGAGCCCTGGCCACCGCAACTCTCTGCTGTTCGCCGCCGCTCAATTCATCTGGCATGTGGTCGGCACGCATTCCGAGACCTACGGTACTCATCAGTTCGAGCGCCCTCTTACGTTGCTCCTCGTTGGGAACGTTCGCAAGGCTCATCGGCAGCTCAACGTTCTCGAGCGCCGTAAGAGTGGATATCAAATTGTAGAACTGGAAGACGAATCCAATTTTCTTCAACCTGTAATTGGAAAGCTCCGCATCGGAAAGATCGTCGAGATTTACACCATCAACCAATACCTTGCCGTTGCTTGGTCTATCTAGTCCGCCTATCAAATTCAGCAGTGTACTTTTGCCAGAACCGGACGGCCCCGTGATTCCGACAATTTCGCCTTTTCCTATTGTAAGATCAATCCCATTCACGGCGGGAATCGATATCTTTCCACGCTTGTATTTTTTCGAGACCTCGACTGCCTCGACCACGCTCTTGGGTTCGCTAGACATGTCTTAGAGCCTCTACCGGGTTCATCTTGGCAGCGCGCCACGCAGGATAAATGCCCGCCAGAATCCCCACGAACAAACCAAGCAGCAGGCTGATTCCGAGGATTTCGGGAGTCACATTCGGCATCAGCGCCCCGCGAAACGCGCCTCCGAAACCACCGGAACCAAAGCGGCCCGAAGATGCAGCGCCAGTGAGCGACGGCAGTAATACCGAAACAATTATTCCTATGAAAACTCCTGCGACTGCCCCAGCGAGGCCTATCAGAAAAGCTTCGCTCATGAATATTTTCATGATTTGACCCTTTGTTGCTCCGATTGCCCTAAGAGTTCCCACTTCGCGCGTACGCTCGCTCACGGAGATCATCATCGTGTTTATTGCGCCAAATCCTCCAGCCAGAAGTGCGACGAGACCAATTACAGTGAAGAATGTTGTGAGCGTTCCGGACAGAGATGAAGCTGCCGTGCTCGAAGCACTATCCGCCGTAATTACTCTCACGCCGGAAATCTCCGAACTGATTTCGCTCGCAACAAGATTCACTACGTTCGTGGTAGTTGCCTTCACGTAGATATCCGAAACGAGTCCGCTGTCCCCGCTTAGACTCTGGGCGTTCGAAAGAGAAATATATCCCGCCCTCTCCTCGAAAGTGTTTCCCGTAGAAAAGATTCCGACTACCGTATAGCTCACCCCGCCAGTCGAATTCGCCCCGACCGTGACGGTTGATCCAGCGCTCACGCCTAGATCCTGTGCGAGAGTGTCTCCCAGAATTATCTGATTACCACTAATGTTCTGAAAGTTGGTTCCGCTGATGATGGTTAGCCCTCCAGTAACCGTAGAATAAGTGGAAGGGTCAATTCCGTACAGGAAAGCGTTGCTTCCGTCAATGTACCCGGTAGTTGAAAGACTGGGCGATACCTCGTAAACGCCGCTCAGATTTCCGATTGTGTTGACGAGAGACGCGTTCACAGTATTGGCGGAACCAAAAAAGGACCTGAAACTAGAGCCGTTGCCGCCTCCGCCAAATCCTCCAAAGCCGCTAAAGCCGCCCGTCGATGGGGCCGCGGTCGTTCCGTTTACAACCGTAATCTGGGCGTCAGACAAGTTTCTGATAAAACTTACTGCCTGACCCGACGTACCGGCGGCGAGAGACAGCAAGACAAGTATCATTGCTACGCCTATGATTATGCCCGAAACTGTCAGGGCAGTTCTGGTCTTCCTGCGTGCCAAACTTCTGAAGGCCATGCTCCATGAAGAGGTCATTGCGACTCAAAAGACCACGGGTAAAACGCGGATACATTATCATTTTCCGAAATTGTTCCAAGATTTGTAATGGCCATAGTTAGTTTCGGGAGATTAACTTCACACCTCAGAATACCTGAAACATGTCATTTTATGGTCGTTTACGAGACCTGTCGCCTGCATGAAAGCGTAGCATATAGTCGAGCCGACGAACTTGAATCCCCTCTTTGCAAGCTCTTTACTCATCGAGTCAGACACTGGACTCGTTGCAGGTACTAGGCTCATGCTTCGCCAACGATTTTTCTTTGTCTCTCCGTCTACGAAGCTCCAAAGATATTTGTCAAGAGATCCAAACTCGTCAGCGACTTTTAGGGCGCACTTGGCATTTTGAATAGTAGAAAGGATTTTGAGCTTGTTCCTGATTATGCCCGAATCCTGAAGGAGTAGGTTCACTTTTTGATCGTCATATTTCGATATCTTTACGATGCCAAACCCGGCGAAGGCTCGGCGATAGTTTTCTCTCCTTTTCAAAATTGTGAGCCAGCTCAAGCCCGCTTGTGCACCCTCAAGAGTGAGAAATTCAAACAACCTACTGTCGTCATGAACTGGGACACCCCATTCCTTGTCGTGGTATTCCAAAAGAAGCGGATCACTTGAAGCCCATTCGCACCTGTTAATTCGATCTGGAGATTTCGCAGGCATATATGGTCAGAGAGACTACGACGAGCATTATCATCTCATTGATAAAACCCTTACAGCGTACTTTAGACCCTTGACCAAGTCGAACAATGTCAAGGACTTCCGTGGCCGAAAACCACGTACTGTCTTCAAAAATATCACGCGTGGACAAAGAAAATATTGAAGGTCCTCTTGGAACCGAACGGCAATGTGCCGACGCAGGCTTTGGCAAATAAGCTCGGGGTGCCACTTTCCACTATCCAGCGGAGGCGAAAGCACCTAGAAAACAAATACCTTGAGATATCGTACACTCTCAAACTAAGGAACCTAGGATACCGTGCGTGGATTTGTTCCTCTACACCGCGATACCTAGAGAAGTCATCGACGCGCTTTGAAGCGACTTCGTTCAACAATTTCGAAAGGAAGAACCATCGAGGAAATCTGCATCAAAAATGTCTCTATCAGACTCCAATCGTTTCTATTCCCAATTCGTCTGCAACTTCAATTTGTCTCTTGTCGCAAGTAATTAGTTTACTTCTTTCCATTTCTGCACAAGCCAAAAACAACGAGTCGTAAACTGTAATGTGATAGCTGGTTGCAATCTCAAGCGCCCTATCCATGTATTTGCGTTGATCCAGGATCGAAAGACTGTCTGCTAGAGTCCTAATGATTTTCTTGGCAGCCTCGAGCTCGATCTCTTTTCTCTGAATCTTTTTCCATAGAGCATTGCCAGTTTCTTTCACTGCAAGCTCCAAAGAGTCTGCTCGCGCGATGTATCGCTCAACTTTGAGCCAGTCTGGTTCCTTCGCTGCGTATTTTGTCAGCGCAGAAGAGTCTATAATCTCCCAAGTCGGTGCCAAGTTGTTTAGATCCTTCTCAGTGGCCATTATCTCTGTCCTCTCTGATGCTCGCGACAGAGAAATCATTGCGCGAAGGTTTTACGTCGCGTTCTATCAACCGGTGAAGCTCCTTGAGATTTTTCTTACGTTGAGCTGTCCAAGCAAGTTTCTCGAGGTAGCTCCTTGTAACAAGCGAGATGTCAATACCATTACGTTCTAAAACCTCCTTTGTTTCCTTCTTGATTCTAACACTCACAACTTCGGACATGGTGGGCAATCTGGATGTAAACATAATATATACATTCTGTTTACAACTCGTTTTCGTACCTGAAGAACTCGAGCGAAGAGTAGACCCTTTCACATTGATAGCAAATTCGTGCTTTCGCGCCACCCTCTAACTGCCCTTTCGGCGCAAAAGTGATCGACGCACAGCCCTGTCAGGGATTTATACACCAACGGTAGGCGCCCAGGCCGGGATTTGAACCCGGGTCGCGAGAGTGACACTGGAGGCGAGTTTTCTTCTGCAGTCTCACATACTCATCGGCCGATCTGAGAAACCGAGCTATACTACCTGGGCGCGAGGCGGAGTGTAATCGAATTTTGCTGAGGGGATTTAACACTTTTTCGTTAGTCAATCTTGATCAAATCACAATGGGTTGATTGAAGATCGGCGATTGCTTAATATTGGTTTGAGCGACGCTCCTTTTGTAATTCTTCGTGGGCCTCTAGCTCAGCCAGGTAGAGCACTGGTGTTTGGTGCGATCAAAATCGCGCGAACTGGTGAGACTTTTATGCCGAGATGACGAAGTCATCCAGGGGTCTGGGGTCCGAATCCCCAGAGGCCCGCACCTGCCCTCGCATTGCTGCATGAGCTTTTTATCCTCTTTATGATGTTTGCATTATTTGCCTATCTCGCAATCTCCATCCCAATGGCGAAAACGGCCATTGATCTGTTCATTGCTCTTTTCTCGGCTATGTTCAGCGGTTTATTGGCAGTTGCTATTTCTATTCCTCTTTCAAATGATAGTGTGGGGATCGCCATACAGTCTGTGAGATACATAGGCTTTTTGGGGCAATCATCATCAATATCGCAT
>JASHPO010000057.1 GCA_030038075.1 Nitrososphaerales archaeon
GGTCTTGTGATCAGGTCTTCAACTCGTCAGACATCGAGAAACTTGTTGCCGCATTTCAGAGATGTTTTCAAGAAAAATGAGGCTTTACTTTTCTATGAATTGTTTCAGGTCCGATTTCGGATGCTTGGGGCTGAATACCACATAGTGGGCTCTAAAACCTAGCAGTATGTAAATTCCCCCGATTACGAAAAGAGTTGCCGCAAGGTGAGAGGTTACCTCGAACATCAACGTTGAAGAGGAAAACTGCTGAAACAAGAACACTACCACGCCACCTTGCAAAACGTAAGCAGCGGCAACCAAATACCTCCAGCTTTTCTCAAGCAGACCGGTGCGCATCTGCATCAAGATTCTCGACGAATAGTATCCGATCCCCAGAATCGTGAAAAAGCCGATTATATCTATGACCAAAAGGGAATAATCCGGCATCTGCGCGGTCTGCTCTGTATGTTGATTCTGATTTCCACGCATCTGATTTTAACAGAATGGTCTCCGCGTTAGGATTTCCTGTACATCATATTGCTCGTAGAGATCTGTAGATCCCTTGGTACAGATTTCAAGCACTTGCCACTTTCACAAATTCGCAAAGAATCAGCCCGAAATTCAGCAAAAAAGCCTTAGTGCAAAACCGGCGTAACATGCATAGTGATCGAAAGTTGGACGATTACGAACTCATTGAATGCATCGACGACGGGCTGAGCCTTTTCGGACAGAGCATCAAATACACAGTATATTGGAGATTGGTCATATTGCACGATGTGCCACGCGGAGGAATTCTCGAAAACCCGGAAGCTTTCGTCAGATGCCTTGAGGATCTGTTCAGCCAAGGTGCAAAGAGCATAGAGAGTGCAATCTGCACGAAAATAAAACAAAGATTTAGTCTCCCAGAGCTCGAGTCGGAAAGCTTGTCCCAAGTAATCCACTATGCAAGAAAGCTTGTTTGCCTCACCTAGGTACGAGACATCATTCCAGCTCTACGAAAAGACAAATTCCTAACTCTATAGGTAATCCTTTCAGAAGCCGCGGAGATTCGCCACGCATGCCAATTGACGCTCACAAGCGTATATGAGCAGCAATCAAGCAAGGACCAGAGCCGATCAAACGCGCTCCGATCATCAGCGGGCTTTTCTCGCGATTGGAATTCCACTAATCATTCTCGGTAGAAGCCCTCCCAAACAACCAGACCTGCCCTAACGCGAAAGACATTAGCTAGCTCCGATCCTCCTTCTAGGGGGTACCTCTATGATTTCATTGATTATTCCTATTGAAACGATTGATTTCATACAAATATTGTAGATAGCAAAGAAATAGGACGGCGACGCCGAGTTCGGGTATTTTGTGGTGGTTGGGTACAAAGGTACGGGGTTAGGGCGCGAGGCGGTATTTAAGCGACTGCTATTAGATGAGACCGGTTTGAACGATGATCCAGATCTAGAATTCAGTTTCTTATAGCTATTGTCAATATTGATTCAATATGCGTCAAGTTTATCCCGCCTCCGCGGAAAAGCTGTTTTTCAGGCGTGAAATAAAATGGCAATGGTGTTGGAAGAAGGACAAGTTGAAAGCACCGAATCTTATGAGAGGCTCGTCCAGACAGAGCGAATAGTGCGCGAATCGCCGGTTGAGGAAGAGTCGCCGGAATACGAGATAATCTTTCCCTTGGACGACGGGCATGTCAGTCCAAAGGCGTTCGAATTTGTCATTCAAATTGCGAGGAGATTTTCAGGAAATCTGGTACTTGTGTACGTGACGCAACCTTCCAGCGTGCCCCCTGAATTCTTGAACTATGCTAAATCCGAAAGGATTCGCGATTACGAATGGCAATACTACAACTCGCTCGCCAGCGGGAAACTCGGCTCGCTCGGAAGGAAGGCGGAAAAGGCCGGGCTAAAATGGAAGGGGAGCCTCTATCTGGGAGCGATAAAGGATGTACTGAAATCTTACGGGGATAAGGAGAATGCCATAGTAGTTCTGAACGATTCGCTCAGCGATGCAAAACGGCTTCGAAAATTGACGCCGAAAACAAGCGTTCCCATTCTATTAATCTGATTGCTCAATATAGAGAGTAGGAATCCATCTTGTCCATCTGGTTTTCCTATAGACAACGGTTATCCCCCGACGGAATAAACCAATGACAGTAAGATGCCTTCAAAGCAAACCAGTCGTACAATTTCAGAAGTGAAAGACGAAGCCGACGAGGAACTGCGCTGCGATTTCTGCGGGGTAATACTTTCAATTCAAGGCATGGCCGGCAGAGAACGCAGAAAGTACTGTTCGAAGAGCTGTCAGAGCAGGGCCTCTCAGGGACGGGTCAAGGCAAGAATGGCGATGCCTGCGTCCAAAAGATACATGACGACGCTGAAATTCTCTGATCCGCTTTACTTCAACTGATGCCTCTACTAGCGTTCAATAACAAGAGAGGAAGAAAAAGTCGAGGGCCACCCAGTGCCAGTCTATTGGCTCTGGCTGTGGATAGTCCACTAGTTACCAATTTCTTTTTGTCGTTTTGTCCTCATACTGTCGGAAGGTTCGGAGCGGATCTGGAGATCCTCTTTCTCGTCGTGTACACGCCGAAGAGACTAAGCGCTGCCAATGAAGCCACTGCTGCAATCGCACTCTGCGGAAATTCAGGCGTGGGAATGGACACAGGGTTGAATACTTGAATCAAAAAGACGCCTTCGTTCCACGAAGCGCCCGCACTGAGGAGGTATCCGCTCGTAGCGGATGAGCCTCCCGCCACCGTTACTGTGCGAAGTGGACCTCTGGTACCCGCAAGCGCGCCAACACCTGGCGAGCCGCTAGTAGCGGAGTCACTGGCGTTCTCCATATACGCCAGCACCAGATACATCGGGACCGGAGATGCTAACGCGACCGGGGTTCCGCCGCCTGCTATAGAATATTCGGGCGTGAAGGGGCCAACACAACTTGAACTCTCTAGTGATGTCGATTCGGTTGTCCAACCCGTGCCTGTCGTGACCTCGTCATAAGTGTAGGTGCAGTTGTACGGGTTGTTCATCGGCTCTCCCTGGGTTACGACAATTCCTCCTGGGCTAACACCGCCGACCAGATTAACCAAAGTCAGTAATGGTATGCCTGTGTAGTTGCCATAGTCATGAGATTGGCCACTGCTTACAAATCCTCCCCACGACCAGCACGCCGCGTAGTTAAAGATGGTATTTTGGGTGATTGTAACAGTGGTACCAGTTGAACCAATCACGGTAAGAGTGAATGAAGAGGGAGCTGTCGGAAGAGTACCAGTCATAACCGCTGGATTGCTACAATCACCACTAATCGTCGCGGCTGCAGTTCTAGGAACACTTCCGAATATCCCTGGAACGAAACCTACAAAGAGCAAGACTACTAGAAGCGCAGACATCATTACTGAGGACTTCAAGATAACTCACCTTGCTTGCTCTACAGTCTCTCTTATAGTTCTTCCGAGTTTCAAATTCAGGTGGGTGAATTTGAAATTCAGTATGCCCTAAAATATTTAGATTCATCAGCATCTAATGTGAAAAGCTTTTTCCATTACTGTCTGCCTGCAGTAAGCTTTTTCCGGAGGAATCGAGCTACTCCAACTTCAAATCCTTTGCGAACGAACGCGTGCCTCGTAATTCAGCCTTAAGAGGTGACATTGCCGAAGGTTATAAAGCCGTGAATGAAAGGAAAGCGTTCAAAGTTCTGGTAAGGGGCGTTAGACGACGAATTTTGAGCTGTAACATCTTCGGGTGAAGACGCATCTACAACTTTAGAGATTCGAATTCCGCTATTTTCGTTATCGCTTAAACTATACGTATAAACCGAGCTCTCGAGCAAATTTCATCAGCAAGTTATTGGTCGCCGACAAAATTGCAAAAACATCCTCGGGATCGCGCGTTAAGTTAGTTTGTAGCTTTGTGTGATCAGAACCCAATTGGAACTGGTTGTTCTGACCTTTCAGAATTTGTATTTAGCTCTTACGTTGCCCAAGACGAAATGAGTGAACTTCGGGCTCACTCTATCTGTACATCTTCGGGCGAAATCCAGCCGCCCTCGATTTCTTCCACGAATTTCTCGGCTGCCTTCTCCTTGGTAGGTGCTTCGACATCCATTACTAATACACATGTGAATGATTTCTTGCTTTGACTTTCCAATGCTAGAACTTCCCGTTTCATAGCACGGGCGACAAAATATGAGACTTGTGAATCTCTGTTCTGTATCCCCGACCTCAATAGTGAGGCTTTCAAGTCGGCGTGGATCCTCTTCGTAGCCATCCAAAATTAGATCTACGACTTCCGGATCCTGCTTGCAGTCTTTTGTACTGTCGCTCGGCCAAAGTCTAACAGAGTTTGAACTGCGCGTTTCATCGTGCCGTTGCGCAATGGTGGCGAAGGGTTTCTAGTGAGTATCCTCGACGAGATGTGGTGTGCGTGCTCGCAACTGGGAATCAACGTCTATCGGGAAATTTCTCATATTACTTTAAAGGAGTAGTAGATCCATTCGTGGAAGAGAACAACTCGGATGAATTAGCGTGAGTAACCGAGTTTTAGCCATTTCAAACTGGCAAAGTTTCGCTCCTCGACAGAAGAACTTCTCTTGTAACTCCGAACGGCGATAATATCGTAGCACAAGAATCGGCTAATAATTCGACGTATCGCTGACAGTCGTACTCCATGTTTCTGGATAGTTCCTCAGGCGTTGCTCTATTTGTGCCCGAAGTCCTGAATTTTGTAATCACGTAGGAAACTGACTGACCTGCTTTCAATTCTAATCCTCGTTCCTTCAGTTTAAATGCTGCGTTGACAGAAAGTTGCCTCTTCGAGTGATATTCTGACAAGTTCTTGGATAGCTTCCGATTGATGAGGAGCGATAAGGGAGGGACATCATGCCGTTCAAGATTGCGTACGAATTCATTGAAGATTGAAATCCCTTCGCTTCTAGCACACGCTCTTAGTTCTGATTCGTTGTTGCATTTGGCCAGTTCCTCTAGTATCTTCCGCTGACATGCCTTGATGTAGAGGGGTGCGTCACATCTTCTCCACTCTATACCGCGCACTTTGAGTTCATTATTTTTCTCAAATGTGCCAAAATATCGACTGGGAACTAGAGTTTGGGAATCAATTTTTGAGGGCAGAAACACTATCCATTTGTATATTCCCTCGATTGAAATCTTGAATGTTGTAGCTCGTTCTATTTCTTCGCCAAGCTCTTCATAATCGCTCAACTTTGCCCTGTCTTTGAAAACCCATAGCGAATCCACTATTCCGTGAATAATACTATATCCCCTACTCTCTGCTGTATGCATCGCATCTAGCAGCGTTCTTCTCGCTATACTGCACACCGCAATATGAGAATCTATTTTTCCGAACTTGGCGTTTCTATAGGAAAGATAACCAAAACAGCAGACCAAGACCCATTTCAGAGCGGTAGCCCTTTCACTATAGATTCGCTTCAATTTCGGGTCATTAGTTTCTTCTCGAAGCCGTTTGTACTCAGACCGCTTCCACAAAGGAAGATGGAGACTTTCAGCTACAAGCCCACGTTTCTTTTCGCAAATATGTACGTTGAGATCGTCAAGTCTGTTTGTGGAATTTGGACAGCACGTACAGTTAATTGTCTCGGCACTGATGTTTCGGCACTTGATTATGTTTGGATAGAGCGAAGCAAAATCAAACTCGCAGACTCGCTCGTGAATCCCTAGCAGAGGAACAAAGACGAGACCGCCTCTGTCTGCAACGAGAAGGTCATCCATGCTCTTGACGTCTTCGGACACTACGGGTTTGTAGGGAATTAGCAAACCTCTTTGATATGCGTGATAGAATTGAAGACCACTAAGGGATTTGCCGATCGAGGCGCGGCTCGATGTGTGGAATGGCATACGTGATATTCTTGAAATCTCGAACAATCCTTCAAAGCGACATCGGTCGTAAACGAATGTGTTCTGGCCGTCCACATGAATTCTTCCGTAGAATCTTTGCGTGGCAGGGCGATACATTATGCGACCATAGCTGAAGTAAGTTTTCCCTCCTGTTCTAGTATTGTGTACGATTTTCGTTGCTTCAGAGTCTCTATTCAAGTCGAATGAAACGCGATGAAATTGTGCTTTTGAGTAGAGATAAGGGAACACAAAAGCATCTCCATTACTGGTAATGATGAAATCCGGGTCGAATTTTTGGACTTCACTAGCTGCTTCGGTCAGAATTGTTTCTTCAGAACCTTGGATGATTATTTTCTCTTGCTCTGCCTCTTCTTGATAGATTGATGGAGTAAGAGTAATGGAGTTCAGTTTAGAATCAATATGCGAAACTAGGTCAACAAGAGAAACGTCAAGACTCATTACTTTCAATTTCGGAATTTCATACTCCGTAGCCTCTGTACTATCTAGTACTCGCCATCTAGTAATCTCATCACCATTAGTGTGAACGCGTACACGTGCAAGAGGAAAAAGATTGTTTTCAAGGAAATACTGCTGTTCCGGAGTGACATCTACATTGTAAAGCCTGAATGTTGAGGGATTCTGAAAGAAGGATTCAAGAAGGTTCGCAACATTCTTCGCTCTGTCCGCCCGCCTCAATTCTATTTCTAAAGCATCGTTTTTTCTTCGGTCAAAAACGCTTGTCCGCTTTTTCACCATATTAACAGAAGATACAAAGCCTGAATCTCTCAATCTTGAAAATGTAAATTCTGGGCTGTCGCACGCTGAACCTGCCGCGTAAATTCTAGCATGCCACTTCGTATCTCTTAGCCTGACGCTTTCTCCGTTATCTGATTTGAGCCAAAAGGTCAAGCCGCCTGCGTCAGAAAGCGCAGGATAACAATCGAGTAGCCAGCCCTGTGCGATTGTCAAGCACTAGCATCTTTCTTTTTAGAGTTCTACATCTTCTCTATCTTTGTGAACTAAAGCATGACTTTCCTTGAAGGGCCTTGATCTGTTGAACAAGCCGATTCATGGTGTTTTGTTGAGAAAGAATAATGCTCATCAGTAGAGATTCCGTATCATAGCCTCGTTCGGAGTGTTCGATGGCTTCATTATATGAAGCAGAAATTGAGTTCATAATTTCTCTGAACGTCGACCTATCATCTGCGCGCAACGCTTCGGCGTAAGGTCTCCAAGAGTCAATTTCTTCCTTTAATCTAAGGCTTAATGACGAGTGATTTTTTTCATGTGCCGATGAATCGAGACTCAACTCTTCACATCTCCAGTTCCTGTCCTTGGCGGGACGGATGACGGATTAGTGCAGTCCTTGTTTTTCCATCCCGGCGGGCGTCATACACTTCTATTGCAATGTCGCAATTCGGCAAGAAATGGAGCGACTTCTGCTTAGATGACGCAACAACGAATAGCACACCATTTTCTTTCTCTGAGATGTCCCGAAGCTTGCTTGCTATCAAAGATTGTAGGTTGGCGATTTCTTGCTTTGAACTATCTTCTTCGGAAAAAACAAAATCGAAACCGCTAACCCCAACAAATTTTATGGGGTTCTCGTCATCGGCATTCTTCTGGAGCAAGGCTGGAAGTTGCTCAATTACAAAACTCGCAAGTTGATGACAGGTAAAGACTCGCATCACTTCGATGGATTGTAACAGCTTCCGAGTTCTTGCCGAATCTTTGTTCTTCAGATCCGCCTCTCTGCGTATCGAGTATGGATCAGCAGTATTTCCAGCATCGACAAACAGCGCTCTCCCACCGAAATATCTAACTGAGTTGAGGGAAAGCTGATTAATGATTCCTGAAATTTTTTCGCCGTAGAAATAGGTGAATGTTTTCTCTTTCAAACCAGTACCTAGTAGTTCATCGAATTTGCTCTCAAATCTCAGTCCGTAGAGATCTGTTGCTCTCTTCAAACTCTTTTGCAAGAGTACTTCTGGTGTTTGTCTCTTCACCTTCTTCTTGCTAGTCAGGGTAAGACATCTCCATCAGTGGCAGCGAGTATTGTGATTTCATCTTTCAATATTCCAAGTTGCTTTTCTTGTTCAAGTACTATGGACATCAAAATTGCGTGAAAAGGCACCCGCCTGACGGCTTGATTGCAGGCTTGCGTATGCTTTTTGCATTGTTGAAGAAGATTGTACAGATTCTGCCTCCCGCGCGCTGAAAGTCTCTTTCCATAAGTATCTAGGAAGATATCTATTTCCTGCTGGATGAGCATTGTCGCAGTTGGGATTGTTCTACCCATAGCCTTAGTTACAGTAATATTACTGTAATATTCGTTTTGGGTTTATTAGTCAATGATGGTGTTTCATAAGATTCATACTTTTGTGCGCGAATTTCGAGGTTAAGGGATATACCCGAAAACCCCAAGTTACAATCGCTTGCCTAGTTAGTCAGGTCTTTCATCTTTAACAGGGAATTTCTTTTGGGTTTTACGGTTGAGAAACGATGCTACGGAGGTATTGTTTTTTCGTATCAAGTATTTTTGGTTTCTTCATTTCGTGGTTAGTCATCATTGCCACTTAATGAATTCGACTAATGGCCGAAATGATTCGGCTAGTAATTTGTCCAATAGATGCGAAGTACGTACCAGAAATACTAGACTTCAGGCCAGTGTTTATTTTCTGGATAACGGCAATCTTGCTGAAATACAGATGCAATGAAACTATGTGTTGCTAAAACGGAAACACATCATGTCGCTTCTAGAACTCTTTAGAAAAGCCGAAATGATTGAAGGGCAGAATGAGAAGATATCAGAAGTCCCTGAATGTCAGGCAAATCCTCCTTCCGACTTCAATTCGAAGATTTCAGAATGTGTGAGAGCGAGTCTAGAGAAATTCGGCGGAGGCGTGCCTCAAATCGTTCTCTTTAACCTGAAAGGATTGTATGGTATGGAGCCAAAAGAAATTACTCGCAAGCCAGAAGAATTTGAAAAGTGCCTGGATCAGATTTTCAGAGCTGGATCTGGTTTTGTCAAAAATGCAATTAGGACTGAAATAAATGGCGCATTTGGATTAAAACAAGAATATTCGAGTTTGAAGGATTGTCTCGACGCTGCCCGAATGCTGAATTAGAAAACTGACTCGTGCGAAATCATAGACTAGCTTCTTCTCTCAACTTGATCATATTTTTCATCTATTGATTTCGACGAGCAGTACCCACGCATCAATCATTGCTTTCAAGAACGAAAGAATGGTTGCGGGAACAAGGAGATATATCCCAACTGCTCCGAAGAATATCGTCGCTATTCCCGAGACGATGTATAGAATTGTGGCTAGCTGATCCAAAAGCACATTCCAAATGTATGACTTGCGATATTGCTTGCCGGTCAACTTGTAGTTCCTTATGTCAATTCGAAAATTCGCTCCCCAGACGACAAACCCGATTATGAGTATCTCTAATCCCACTACGGAAATTGATTGGCCTGGAACGAGGAGGAGTAGTGAAACAACCAAAATCGCGAGAAGAATGGCTAGCGCCTGAATCGCCCTTGCAGGAAGCCTCGGAATCGAAATTATTCTCGTTATGTTAATCGAAACACCAACGAAAATCAGACCGGCTAGAGCGGCGGATGCGCCGACTTCAGCTTCAAAGAAATTCTCCCAGCCGGTTATCACGTTTTCACAGCCAGACGAGGAAAGATAATGCGGTTGAAAAACGTTAACATGATACCAGGTGTTATCTTCATCTGGTTAAGCTTTTGGCGCGAAAAGAATTTCGCGGACGTAGTTCGAGTGAGTCTTTTTGTAAACTAGACGAAAAGCAGTATGGACAAGAAGTTGCTTACCACGACCACGGCGTAAATCAGCGCGAATCCGAGAATCGAAACAAAAACAGCTTTCTTCACGTTCTGATTTCGCGTGACCATAGCTATGAGGACAAGAAATCCCGCCGCGAATATGAAAATTGACTTGATTAGAACGAGGAAATCAATGAGACCAAAGCCAAGAGCGGATGCTAGGAATACGAGCGCGGAATTACTCTCTGATAACCCTATTTTTAGTGCGAAGATCGTCGTCGAAAGATCGAATAAGTTAAAGAGAACGAAAAATCCGAACGCTGGTAAAAGCCAGTTTGAGTATCGGTGGAAAGAGGACATCATTGAATTGAACGGTGCATCGTACTATTTACATTCTTTACAAGATTTGTCCCAGATTTGAGTCCACTTCCGGATGCCCGGTAAAAACTCGCTCTGAAGATTCTTAGTGGATACTTTGGGTTGATGGAAAACGGGGCCGGAAACAAAGTACCTCTCCGGTGGCGAGAACATGTTTATGGTTAATTAACTAGAGGTAGGGAACATCTATAATCGGCTAAAACATTCGAGATTGTGTCCCATAATCTGATTAGGCAATTGGCAGTTTGGACAAAGTGCGCTATTTGCCGTGTGAAACTTTTACCAGTAGAGCTCCACAATTGAAAGGTTTATTTGCACCGTCGGACATCTTACATGTTCAATGGAAGATGAAAAATGTTCAAACAGTTCTAACCGATAGCGAGCATAAGATGTTAGAGGACTACGCCGAGAGAAATTCCAAAACGATCAAGGAAGTCGTCAAAGAAGCTATCCGAAGAACCGTCATAGAGGACAGAGCACTTCCCGACGATCCTATATTTGTGGAGTCTCCATCGGCTAAGAAAACTGGAAAGAGGGATGATGCGTCCGTCAAGCATGACCTGTATCTGTACGGAAGCAGTCGCAAGCATTGATTTTCGTCGACACTGGGGCTTGGTATGCAAGCGAGGCTTATGATGACGAGAATCATGAGCGAGCAACAGCATTTCTGAAAAAAGATCTTGCAACCAACAAATATGGAGCACTAGTTACAAGCGATTACATTCTGGATGAAACTCTGACCCTTTTGCGATCAAGAAAAGGGGCAAGCGCAGCACTTGGTTTTGCCACCAAAATCAAGAAGAGCAAGAGCGTCGAACTTGTTTGGATAGACAAAGAATTATTTGACAAGGCCCTAGAGGAGCTCTCAAAGTTCGACTCGGAGGAAAGAAAGCAGCGAGACTACAGCTTTACTGATTGTACTAGTTTTACGATAATGAGAGATCTTTCGATTTCTACTGCCTTCACTTTTGATAATCACTTTCAAAAAGCTGGTTTTCGATTAGCTCCAAATTAGTATCAAGAAAGCTGTCGAGACTTTGCACGAAGCATTTGTTTGAAAGATTGCACAGATTGACTCGAATACTAGGGATCTAAGTTTCCTCTTTCGCGTATCTCATCCAGCTGGATATGTTAGCGTGAGCGGCACGAGCAGTAATTCAGGAATGCAAGTCCAAGTCGATGACTCGAATGCCCTGTATTCGTGGAACGCAAACAATCTTGGATTTTGGACGTAGCGACGCTGTCTACTTTCCTGTGCTTTCAGGTACAATCACTGTGTACGTCTCCGCATTGTGCGGCATTCTAGGTTGTGGCCTTGAAGCGGATCGTACTCGACCGCAATAACGGTAACGTACGTCAGCTAGGTACTTTCTAAAGTACTCTAGCGGGTCACCAAGGACTTTGGGAATTCACTATGTTGATGCGAACCGGTAAATGAAATTCACGTACCCCTTTTCGCAGTCGTACAGCCCGAGTGTTTTTCCCTCTCCTTCGATCACAAAGTATTCGTCTGGGGAATGAGGTCGGCCCCCGGTCACTAATCCATTGACGAGATGCGGAACATCCACGATCTTTCCGTTAAACAGGTACCATGGACCAGTTCCGGGAGCAATCGGCCAGATTTCCGTCTGAATGTTCAGATCGTCTGCCGCTTCGATGAAGGCCCTGTTTACGAGGCTGTTTCCGGAGGTTTTCGCCCATGGAACGTTCGAATACTCGTGGACCTCGATGTCTGAATAACCGTTTGTTCGAAAATGTTCTCTTACAGCCGAAAGTGCACGCTCGGGAGTTTGATTGGGGACAAGACGTATGTCTATCTTGGCTATCGCTTCGTGTGGAAGAACTGTCTTGAAACCTTCACCAGTGTAGCCAGACTTGAAACCGGCAATGTTGAAAGTCGTGGAAAACAGGTATCGAGTCAGCAAATCTTCAAGTCCTTTCTCCTCGTCAATAAAGTGCTCTACGCTCGAAATATACTTGCTGAGGCTCTTAAGATCGGCAGTATGCGCGAGTTTCTTTATCATTTTCAGATCTTCGGTGTCAGGACCGACGACATCTTTCAGCAGGTCCTTTATCATGATCTCGTTACCGTTCTTTTTTGCGACTGTAGACAGCGCGTCAACAAGTCTCCACACCGGACTGTCTATGATCGCCTTGCCGCTGGAGTGAATATCATACTCCTGCGGTCCCCGATCCCACCTGCCACCGCCGCTACGTAGTTCGAGCTGAAGAATGCCTTTGTTCCCAAGGAAAATCTGCACAATCCCGCGCGCATCCTGAGAGCAGGATGGGCAAATCACTCCCTTGGCCCTCGATATTTCGCCCTTGTACTCCTTCAAAAAGCCTGGTAAGCTCTTGCTTCCGATCTCCTCCTCGCCCTCGGCAAAGATGATCAGATTTACGGGAAGTTTACCTCTCTGAGAGATTATAGATTCTAAGGCGTTCAAAAATGCGACCGACGGTCCCTTACTGTTGGCCGCCCCCCTCGCAACCATGCACTGCCCTAAATTAGGAAGATGCTTTACGACTCCATCGAATGATGGTACTGACCATCCTTCTTCTTTCTCGAAGGCAGGTTGAGTATCGTACATCATGTAGAGGGCAAGAGTTCTCTCACAACCTCGATCTATTTTTCCCCAGACAATCGGGTTGCCTTGCGTTTGGACAATTTTCGTTTCATCGATTCCAATTTTGTGGAATTCTTTCTCAAGTAATTCCGCAAACTGGAAGATTCCGTCAGAAGTTGGTGAGACGCTGCGTTGCCTGATAAAGCGGCGCAGTCTCTCCAAGTGGAGCTCTTTCTTCTCGTCGATGTAACTGAAAATGTCTGAAGTGTTTGGTTTTGAATTTGTCAATCTTTGGTCGCCGCATTTTAGGCTGACTACTATATTTTCGCTTCTTCGACTTCGGAACAGCTAAACGCGAGGTTTGGTAACTCCCAATGGATAATAGCAAGCGGCGAAATGACCGCTACTCAATTCGATAAGTTTGGGCTCCACTTCTTGGCAGTTGGTTTGACTGTAGGAACACCTCGGATAGAAACGGCACCCCCGTTCAATTGTCAGTCCTTTCAGCTCTTTGTTCTCTTTTTCGATTCTCTCTTTAGACCTTAACACTGTTGGGTCAGGATTTGGAACTGCCGCCAGAAGCAGTTCCGTGTACGGATGGTAAGGACTTTCGATCACTTCGTCGGTGGGACCAAGCTCCACAATCCTTCCTCTGTACATCACCGCTACTCTATCGCACATGTACCTTGCAACTGTGAGATCATGAGTGATCAGGCAGTACGTGACTCCCAGTTTCGCTTTCAGGTTCTGCATTATGTTTAGTATGCTAGATCGAAGCGAAAGATCCAGCATTGATACCGGCTCGTCCGCAATGACGAATTTTGGTCGCGAAATCATCGCCCTCGCTATTACGACGCGTTGTCTCTGACCTCCTGAGAGCTGATGCGGAAATCTTTCGAGGTATTTCTCGGGCGGATTCATCCCTACTTCTTCAAGCGCGTTAAGAGCGAACTCCACTCCCTTGGCTCTCGATTGAATGAGGCCTTGGGAAGTCAGCGGTTCCATCAAGGATTTGCCGATCGTAAATCGCGGGTCTAGGGAATCATAAGGATCTTGAAAAATCATTTGAACGTTTCGATGATACGCCTTTAGTGCCTTTTTGTTCTGCATCGAAACATCACGACCTTCGAAAAAGATCTTTCCTTCGCTCGGAATCTCGAGTTGTGCAAGCAATAATCCAAGAGTAGTCTTTCCGCTACCGCTTTCTCCCACCAGACCGATTGTTTCCCCTTCTTTGATTGAAAGTGAAACACTATCGACGGCGTACACATACTCGCTGTGAGAACCGAGCGATAAACGGGTTTGTCCGCGACGAGGAAATTTCTTGGTTAAATTCTCAGTCTGAACAAGGGACATTCCGGGCACTTCGTAAGCTAACTATTCAGCCTTGTCAAAGTGGCATCGGGAGAAATGGCCTTGCGTTATCTCCCTCAAATTTGGCTCGACTTCGCAAACACTCTGAGCATACGGGCAGCGCGCGCGAAACCGGCACCCTTGAAATTCGGCCGAGGACATATCAGGAGGAGTTCCTCGAATCGCGACAAGCTGCTGAGCTTTCGTGTGTAACGGGAGCACGGAACTAAGCAGCAGTTTTGTGTATGGATTGCGAGTATCTTTTAGAACGGAGACGACATCGCCATTCTCAAAAATCCTTCCGGCATACATGACGCAAAGCTTCTGGCACGTTTCAGCCAAAATTGATACGTCGTGTGAGATAAACAACATCGAGAACTTGAGTTTGCGCTGGAGTTCCTTAATTTCGTCCAGAATTTGATCCTGTGTTATGAGGTCCAATGCGGTAGTAGGTTCGTCCGCGATTACCAGCTTCGGATTGCATAGGAGACTCATCGCTATCACTGCTCGCTGCTTCATTCCGCCGCTCAGCTCGTGAGGATAACTGTGAACGAGTTTCTTGTCAAGGCGAACCAGTTCCAGTATTTCTTCAATCCTCTTTCTAGCTTCGTCCTTGCTGGCGGGAATGTGTGTTCTATAGGCGTCTGCTAATTGCGAGCCTATCTTGAACACCGGATTTAGCGCATTCATCGAGCCCTGAAAAATCATGGAGAAATCTTTCCACTGTTTTGTGCGATGGTCTCTCGGATCCATACTGAGAAGGTTCTGCCCTTCCAACAGGATCTCCCCGGTTACGCTCGCGTTCGCCGGCAGGGATCCCATAATCGCCTGTGCGACAGTTGTCTTGCCGCAACCAGATTCGCCTAAAAGACCTAGGTTCTGACCATACTCCACGCTGAAGCTGACTCTATCAACAGCCCGAACGACTCCGGTACCAACCCGGTAGTCAACGTTCAATTCGTTAATTTCCAGTACCGGCAAACTAAGTACCTTCGGACAATCTGGGGTTTAAAGCATGGGAAAATCCATCGCTGACAAAATTGAACGCGAGAACTAGAATTAACATGACGACGCCCGGAAAGAACGACATCCACCACGCCACGTAGATGTAATCCTGGCCGTCGCTTATCAGCTGCCCCCAGCTGACGATGTTTGGATCTCCAACCCCAAGATAACTCAGGCCAGCTTCGACCAAAATAGCGGTGCCCATTTGCAGGGCAATGTTGGTCACTACCGCGTGCAAGCCGTTTGGGATGATGTGCGTAAAGATGATTCGTTTTGAGCTGGTCGAGAATCCGACCGCTGCCCTAATGAACCCACGTGTCTTCAATGAAAGTACCTGGGATCGCATGATCCTCGCATTAATGGGCCACCAAGTTAGACCTATTACGAGCACGTCGATGTTGATGCTACCACCAAAGAGTGCCGCAATAACCAGCAGCAAGAAAAACGCAGGAATCATGAGCGTGGCATCGAATACTCTCGACAGCAGATCATCAATCCATCCTCCGTGATAGCCAGAAATGGCGCCGATGAATATTCCAAGGACGCCCGAAATGCCTCCGGCTCCCAGCGCTACGAGTAGTGCCGTCCTCGTTCCCCACACTACTCGACTATACTCGTCCCTACCCAGATTGTCCGTGCCAAACCAAAAGCGCGAGGAGGGAGGCCTTAATTGTGGCAAGCCGATTTGGAATGGATTGTAATGAGCAAACGTACTGGGAAACAGGGCGACTATCGTTGCTATCGCTAGTATCACCAATCCTACGACCGCGAGCCTGTCTTGGCAATATTTCCTGAGAAACGTGATAGCGGGCTCGATTCGCGATTTACTCCGAGTCGGGTTGCGGATGAAAGGTGTTTCCGCGGGCTCTGATACCTCTTCCACGGTCATCTGTACGTCACTCTCGGATCCAACCACGCGTATAGAAGATCGATTATTAGCGAAGAAATTGCAACCATGACCGCAATGATCACGTAACTTCCCATGATTAGCGGATAATCTTTACTTAGCACGGCGTCGAGTATCAAGGTGCCCAGACCCGGCCATGAGAAGACGGCTTCGACCAGTATCGCGCCCGCGAAAATGTATCCTATCTGTATGCCGGCGAGAGTCATTATGGGAGGCATCGCGTTTTTGAGAATGTATTTTCCGAAAATTTTTCGCTCCGAAAATCCTACTGCTTTTGCAGTCGTAACGTAATCTTCCCGCATAGTTTCTAAAGTGCTGCTCCTCGACATCCGAAGGTATTGACCGAAATTAAATAGGGCTAGAGTTAGGGCGGGCAAGAACAAATGTCGCAGGAAATCACTAGCGTAGCCAAGGGTTCCCTTGTCGCCCAGAGGTTTTAACATGCCGCCGGTCGGGAAAACCCTGAATATTATTCCGAAATAGTAAACAAGTATGATGCCGACGAAGAACACTGGTGCGGAATAGAGAATCAAACCCGTAATTGTAAAGAGCCGATCCATCAATTTGCGATAGTTCTTGGCGGAGAGAACTCCAAAGAGTATCCCCAAACCGAAAGAGAACACAAAGGCTGTCAGGAATAGATAAAGCGTTGCAGGAACACTTCGCGCTATGACTTGCAAAACTGGTTCCCTGTAGGTGTATGAGTAGCCGAAATTACCAGTTACCAAATTCTTGAGGTAGATCGCCAATTGGACGTACAGTGGTTTGTTCAATCCAAACTGCTGGCGGATCATTTCTACTTCCGCCGGCGGCGCGAATGGACCCGCAAGAAGTTCTGCAGGATCTCCCGGGGCCAAGTGAATCAATAGAAAGTTAATTACAACTACAACAAAAAGGACTGGAATGATTTCCCCGATTCTGCGTAGAATGTAGAGTTGTATTCCCGTGTTCGGCCCAACCCACCCTTTCTCAACGCATCGTTCTAACTAATATGTTATGATGTATGTGGAGGCCTGTGTTTTCCAAGGCTAGTCACGGGGGAGGCAAGCGAATGTCGGCCCTAGTCATGTAAATCATTTTTCCTCGGTGCCCGTTTTTCTGGATTAGACTACGGGCGCCGATTGGAAAATGTAACCTAGTTTATGTCGTCGACTTTGTAGGAGTTGTCTTCTTCGGCCTTCTCAGGGCGAATGCGGCGACACCTGCAACTATTATTACTACAACAACAGCAGCTGCGATTAAAAGCACATCGTTGTTGCTAGTGCTTGGCGTCGAGGTGGTCGTAATGGTACTTATGGAGCTCGCTGTTGATATAGACGACGTGATCGGAGTCCCTCCCGTATAGTAGACTCCCGCGTATCCAAACCAGGTGAACGCGTGTCCCATTCCGCACGACTCAAAGTCAAAGCAGTTGAAGGTATTCCAGACCGCCCAGAAGTATTGAGCCTGAACAACCGGAATGTAGGGCATCTGTTGCACGAGAATACTCTGAATGTCCTCGTAGTAGACGGCTCTTTGGGCAGAGTTTAGGGTCGAAAGTCCCTCCTGATACAGTTGATCTACCTGTTGGTTGCAATACCCCATGTAGTTATTTGCAGCGCCGCACGTAAATAACGCGGAAGATGCTGAGGGATCGATTCCATAGTAGTCGTATGTGATCGAGATGGAATAGTTTCCCGTCTCCATCG
>JASHPO010000010.1 GCA_030038075.1 Nitrososphaerales archaeon
CTGAACGATTACGCGACAGTAAGGAAAATTGGGAGTAGCGCCGCCAGGTCAGTCTCGCTTAGCCCGCTCAGTTCCAAGATCGCAGGTGACAAAGAATTTGCAGAGTTTGTGAAAAATCGCTTACGCGGTACGCCCGTTGTGAGCGGGGATGAAATCTCCGTGATAGTACTCGGTAATAACCTTCTTTTCAAGGTTCAGAAGACGAGACCAAAGAAGTGCGTCAAGATAGAACACGCAACGACTCTATCGATTCTGCGTGAAGTCGCTAGCCAGAAAAGTGTCCAGAGTGCCTCCTACGAGGAGATAGGCGGTCTGGGAGAAGAAATTCGCAGACTGAGAGAAATCATCGAGCTTCCGCTGCGCCGTCCTGAAATCTTTCAGAAACTGGGAGTCGAGCCACCGAACGGCATCCTTCTTTGCGGGCCGCCGGGATGCGGAAAGACGCTCCTTGCAAGGGCTCTTGCAAACGAGTGCGAGGCGAACTTTTACACTCTAAACGGTCCCGAGATTATGAACAAGTACTACGGGGAATCCGAGGGAAAGCTCCGAGACCTCTTCAAGGAAGCAAAGGAAAACTCGCCTGCAATCATCTTTATTGATGAAATTGACGCACTCGCTCCCCGCCGCGAAGAAGCTTTGGGCGACGTCGAAAAGAGGGTCGTCGGACAGCTGCTGGCGCTTATGGACGGCGTTTCTGGACGCGGCAACGTTATCGTGATCGGCGCGACAAACAGGCCGGATAGTTTAGATCCTGCTCTACGAAGGCCCGGGAGGTTTGACAGAGAAGTGCAGATTGGCGTCCCAAATCCCCGGGCTAGACTGGAGATACTCCAAATTCACACGCGCGGAATGCCCATTGCAGGCGATGTCGACCTTGCGAAGATCTCATCCGAACTCTACGGATACACAGGTGCAGACATTCGCGCGCTCTGTAGGGAGGCCGCCTTAAAGGCGTTGAGGAAATACGTTCCTGATCTTGACAACGAGGGAGAGCAGTTTGTGTCCGAAGCTGTTGAGAAGATGCAGGTAAGCGCTCGGGATTTCAGGGAAGCGTCAAAAGAAATAGTTCCCACCGCGATGAGGGAATTTTACAGCGAAACTCCGAAAGTCTCTTGGGGCGAAATTGGCGGCCTTTCTTCGATCAAGACGATGCTCATTGAAAATGTGGTCTGGGCGATAAAGGATCCTTCCAGGTTTCAGAGAGTCGGAGTTTCTCCTCCGCGCGGACTGTTGCTCTACGGCCCTCCAGGTTGCGGCAAGACAATACTCGCCCGTGCTATCGCAACCGAGAGCGGAGCTAACGTTATCGCTGTCAAGGGACCGGAGATTCTCTCTAAATGGCAGGGCGAGTCAGAAAAGGCCGTGAGGGAGATTTTTAGGAAGGCCAAAGCGTCTTCTCCGTGCATGATAGTCTTAGACGAAGTTGATTCCATTGCATTAACACGAAACGGTCCAACCCAGCAGACCGATACGGTTCTGAGCCAGCTACTCACGGAGATTGACTCCTGCGGATCGTCGGGTGAGATTTTCATAGTGGGCTCTACAAACCGCCCTGATCTGGTGGACATCTCGCTGCTACGTCCGGGAAGGCTCGACCTCCTTGTTTATGTTCCACCGCCCGATGACGTCGCGAGGACCGAGATTCTGAAGATTCACACGTTGAAAATGCCGCTTTCGCAAAACTTTTCTTTCGACGAAATTTCTTCGCGTACTAGAGGGTACTCGGGCGCTGACCTGCAATCGCTCTGCAGGGAAGCGGCCATCGAGGCTTTGAGGCGGAATTCGCAGACCCCCTTGGTAGCTCAGGAGGATTTCATCGCTTCGCTGTCGAGAGTAAAACCTGCGCTCTCTTCCGAGGTTGAGAGCTGGTTTTCGGGTATGCAAAAGAGGTTAAAAGGGTCGTCGGCTCAATCTGGTTTCATAGGCTAGCACGATGAAGTACCCGCTCCGAAATATTATCGCCGAAAAAATGAAACTGCACGACAACACGACCGACCGCGAGCTTCTCTCCGAGCTCCAGAGAGAGGGAGAGGATGTCTCGATGCGTGATCTGAACAAAGTGTTGATGCAGCTTGAAATCTTGGGAATAATCACGCTGCGCTGGCAGACGAAGGATACGCGAAGAATAGAACTGGTAAAGGGCCAGTCTCTCCAGAGAATGCCTGGAGAATAGCGACATGGGCGTAAACCTCCGCAAGATCGCCGAGCCGAAAATGATAGAGCTCGAAGATCTCAGAGGTAAAAAAATCGCTATAGATGCCTTCAACGCTCTATACCAGTTTCTGTCAATAATTCGCGGCATGACCGGCGAGCTCCTGCGCGACAACAAGGGCAGAGTGACGAGTCACCTCAGCGGTCTCTTCTACAGGAACATGAACCTACTTGAGACTGGAATTAAACTGGTCTACGTTTTCGACGGTGTCTCCCCGAAGTTGAAGAGCGTAGAAATTGAGCGCCGCCGCGAAATCAAGGTTCAGGCAAACCAGATGTACAAAGAAGCTTTGGAGAAGAAAGACTACGAGTCCGCAAAGAAATACGCCTCGGCGACTTCACATCTGGACAACCAGATGGTTGAGGAATCAAAGAAACTTCTGGATTTGATGGGAATCCCCTGGATTCAGGCGCCTTCGGAGGGCGAGGCCACGGCTGCCTACCTGAACGCGAGCGGTCAGGTTGATTTCGCGGCGAGCCAAGACTACGACAGTCTTCTTTTCGGGGCGAGCAAATTGGTTCGAAACGTGACAATATCTGGAAAAAGAAAACTCCCGAATCGAAACGTCCGGGTAGATGTAATTCCCGAAATGGTTTCACTTTCGGATGTCCTTTCCTTAAACGGTATAACTCGAGAGCAGCTAATCGACATCGGAATCCTCTTGGGTACGGACTTTAATCCGGGTGGCTTTTCCGGCATAGGGCCTGCGACTGCATTGAAGTTAGTGAAAAAATATGCTAGAATTGAAGATATTCCAGACCTCAAAGGCAAAATCGATTTTGATCCTGACGAAATCAGGGAGATCTTTCTACATCCGCAGGTCTTGACGAGAGAAGTAGACCTGGAGCAAAACGGTCCTAAAAAAGATGAGCTGGAACGCTTTCTGGTAGAGGAGCACGATTTCTCGAAGGAACGGATTGAAACGGCGCTCCAGAGACTCGATGCTCAAAAGGAGAAAGCTAGCCAGTCTCTGGAGAAATGGTTCGGCTAGTACTCTTGTCTTTGCAATACACTCCGGAAGAATTGGCTAGAGATCGAGAGGCCTTGATTAATTCCTTGAAGAGGGAAGGAATCTTAAAGTCGAAATCAATTGAAGGCGCATTTAGGGCAATACCTCGGGAAAGGTTCCTCTGGCCGGGATCTCCGCCCTATCTTGCCTATTCGGACGAGCCGCAACCTCTCGGGGATACAGGACAAACAGTTTCCGCACCTCATATGGTTGCGATAATGCTGGAAGAGCTTGAACTAGCTCCGGGGATGAAGGTGCTCGAGGTTGGTTGCGGGAGCGGCTACAATGCCGCTCTGCTCGGCTGGCTCGTTTCGAGAGACAAGCCAGGCAAACAGCTTGTTACTTCAATCGAGAGAGACGAAAGACTCGTCAAGTTCGCGAGGGAAAACATTTCCCGAATCGAATTGTCGAGCATCGTCGAAATCGTCGTCGGCGACGGGTCTCTCGGGTACCCTGAGGCGTCTGAGGATGAGATGTACGACAGAATCGTGGTAACGGCCGGGGCAAGGCAAGTACCTCCGTTCCTGAAAAGGCAGCTCGACACCGGGGCAATACTTCTTGTACCTGTTGGGCCGAGTTCCATTCAGAAACTACTGAAAATCAGAAAAAAGAGAACCGACGAGGGCGTAAAGTACGAGGAGCAACGTCTCACTGACTGCATGTTCGTTCCGCTTGTCAGCCAGCATGGTTAGAAAGAGAGGCGCTGAAAATTGTTTTCCTGTGACCAGCTGCACAGGTGAATTTGCCGCCTACCTCTTAATTGAGATCATGAAGTTGTCGTAGCCGATTCCGGCACCCTACAACTCGGCTTTCGATCTCTTCCTACAAGTTAACCGTCAGGGGATGAAAGAGATCTGTAGGTTGGGTTCTTACTCCCAGTGTTTTAGGGCGCACTATGACAGCGCGAGATCAAAGCGGTCAAGGTTCATTACCTTGTTCCATGCCGCGACGAAGTCTTGCAGGAACTTCTCCTTGGAGTCTCTACTACCATAAACTTCCGCCAGGGCGCGCAGCTGCGAATTAGAACCGAAGATGAGATCGACACGGGTGCCCGTCCACTTCACTTTGCCTGTCGCGCGGTCGCGGCCTTCAAACAGGTCAGGCTCTTTCGAAATCGCCTTCCACTCCGTGCGCATGTCTAGCAGGTTCACGAAGAAGTCGTTGGTGAGCGCCTGCGGCCGGCTCGTAAAGACGCCGTGCTGGGTCTGCCCGTAGTTAGCATTAAGCATGCGCATGCCGCCAATGAGGACAGTCATCTGAGGAGCAGTCAGAGTGAGCAGTTGCGCCCGATCAACCAGCAGTTCCTCTGCCGATATGTCGTAATTGGTTCTGAGGTAGTTACGGAACCCATCGGCGACGGGTTCCAGTACTGCGAACGACTCCGCGTCCGTTTGATTCTGGGACGCATCCATGCGTCCCGGTGTGAAAGGAACGGTCACATTGTAGCCAGCATTGTTCGCAGCTTGCTCGACGCCCGCGGATCCACCTAGGACAATTAAATCGGCGACCGAAACCTTCTTCCCACCTGATTGTGAGCTGTTGAACTCCTTTTGGATTCGCTCAAGTGTTTGCAGCACAGTCTTCAGTTGGGCTGGTTGGTTGACTTCCCAATCCTTTTGCGGCGCTAGGCGAATACGCGCACCGTTAGCTCCGCCTCGCTTGTCAGAGCCACGGAATGTGGATGCCGACCCCCAGGCAGTTGACACGAGTTGTGATACTGACAGCCCCGAAGCTAGGATCTTGCGCTTGAGAGAGGCAATGTCCTCTGCATCAATCAACTTGTGATTGACCGCGGGGATGGGATCTTGCCAGATTAGCTCCTCGGCTGGAACATCGGGACCGAGATAGCGTGTGCGCGGACCCATGTCCCGATGCGTGAGCTTGAACCACGCGCGGGCGAATGCGTCTTCGAATTCGTCCGGATTCTCGTAGAAATGCCTTGAAATTTTTTCGTATGAAGGATCTAAACGCAAAGAGAGGTCCGTTGTCAGCATGCCTGGAGAGTGACGTTTCGACGGGTCGTGGGCATCTGGCACAGTACCCGCACCGGCGCCATTCTTCGGTTGCCACTGGTTCGCACCGGCAGGACTCTTCGTAAGTTCCCACTCATAGCTGAACAAGTTCTTGAAGAAGTTGGTACTGAACTTCGTAGGCGTTTGGGACCAAATGACCTCGAGGCCGCCGCCGGTAGTGTCATCGCCCTTGCCAGTGCCGAAGCTGCTCTTCCAGCCGAGGCCCTGTTCCTCAATAGGAGCCGCTTCGGGCGCTGGGCCGACGTAAGATGCAGGGGCGGCACCGTGTGTTTTGCCGAAGCTGTGGCCACCAGCGATGAGTGCAACAGTCTCTTCATCATTCATAGACATGCGACCGAAAGTCTCTCGGATATCCTTGATTGCCTTGATCGGATCCGGATCGCCGTTAGGGCCCTCCGGATTGACGTAGATCAGCCCTATCTGAACGGCCGCAAGCGGATTCATGAGCTCGCGGTCGCCGGAGTAGCGTTTGTCATCCAGCCACTTGTCCTCAGGACCCCAGTAGACATCTTCATCCGGCTCCCAGACATCTTCGCGACCGCCACCGAATCCGAAAGTCTTGACTCCCATCGATTCAAGCGCAACGTTGCCTGCAAGAATCATGAGGTCTCCCCATGAAATTTTCCTACCATACTTCTGCTTGATAGGCCAAAGCAAACGACGTGCCTTATCGAGTATTACATTATCGGGCCAGCTGTCGAGGGGTGCGAAGCGCTGCTGGCCGCGACCCGCACCTCCTCGGCCGTCGCCCTTGCGGTATGTCCCGGCAAGATGCCATGCCATGCGAATGAACAACGGCCCGTAGTGTCCAAAGTCAGCCGGCCACCAATCCTGCGAGTCGGTCATCAGCGCCCGCAAGTCCTTCTTCACGGCCGTTAGGTCGAGATTCTTGAATTCCTTGGCGTAGCTATAGTCCCTATCCATGGGGTTGGATAGAGTCGAGTGCTGGTGCAACACACTGAGGTTCAGCTGGTTGGGCCACCAGTCTCTGTTCGACATGCCTCTCGAGCTGGTAATCACTGGACACTTCTCAGTCATTTCAAATCAGGTTGACTCGTCCGCTTGCCACCTATAAGATTTCTTCGTGGTCGATGTAGATAGGATAAAGCGTCCTTAGGACCGTCCGGCTTTTCTCTTTCTGCGGAGAAGCGATTGTAAACGCTTACAGCCATGATTTTAAAGGAAAATTGAGGGAAATCGGATTCACGAAAGGGTAGCAGAGGCCTCCTTGGTGGGTTTTTAGGGTAAACGAGGACAAAGTTACCTCGTTTCGATTGCGTCGAGGTCGTCCTCGATCCAAACGAATTTCAGTCTCTTCCTGTTCTTTCTCAATTCGGGAGACCGGAGGACGTAACCCGCAACCAAAGTTAGTCCTATCGAAGCTTCTACGTAAGCGGTCGCCCTAGTCGCTTTCTTCGAAACTTTGCCCCACGATTTTGCCTCATCGAGAGTGCTGCCAGTCAGACCGCCCCAGTGCGGAGCGTCCGTCGTTATTTGGAAGACGTAGGAGTGTCCAGGAGTGTAGTCAAGCATCACCGCCGCATCGTTGATGTAATTTTTCGGAACTCCCCCGCCTATGTAAATCGAGCCCGTCTTTTTCGACTTCAGAACTATTTGCGCGATCTCGTAATTGTCCTGTATCGTGTCGAGCTGCATCATTTTTTGTCTCGACTTTTTTGCCGCGCGATACAAACCGGCGAGGCCGATGCCCAACGATGAATCCGCGATAGCCGGCACGAAAATTGGAACGCCGTTCTTTGCGGCGGTTCCTATTATGGAATTCGGATCTTTCCTTGCGTGCGAACCTAGCTCGAACAAAAACTCTCTGGTAGAATATTTTCTGACGGGAAGGGCGGAAGCTATTTCTCCGACAACATCATCGGTCTGAACAAATCCAACCTCGTCTACGTACGCATCATAAATTCTGTCGATGTATAGGTCGTGCAGAACTGCGTCGTCGGCTTTTGGAGTTCCCATGTAGTGTTTGTAACCCTGAGCCTGGTAAAGATCCTGGTAGACTATGGCTCCCGTGGAGACTATCGCGTCGACAAAACCGGCCTCGACGAGATCTCGGATCACTTTCCGGAGTCCCCCTGCGATCAGAGCGCCCGACAGCCCAAGGAATATCGTCGGCCTTGCCTCGTCACTGATCATATTCTCATAGACCTTGGCACACTCTGCGATCGACCTGCTCTGTATACTGGTATGTGACCAAGATTTTACTAGATCATGAATAGTGGATACCTCCGAAAGATCGAGCTGGTTTACCGGAACTGAAAGCAGTTCGTTCCTCTCTGCCTGGACTTTTTTTGATAACTTTATCTCGGAAGCCTTGCTCTTGAAGTACTTGAAACTCACCTGGCTACCCATAAAATCCTCGAAAAATTTCTAGGCTAAAAAACTCATCGAGATTTTTCAGTTCCAAAGATTACGATGCTGACGTACTTGTATTCCGACAAAGCACAAGAGAAATGCTTCACTGGGTTTTCACGCCGGCCCTACGACCGAAAGTACTTTGATCTCGATCGAATGCGCTTCAAATACCCAAATTGCACAGATAGTGAATGCCGGAGCTTAGCGGCTTCGATCTCTACCGAGAAATGAAGCCCGATGGACAGACGAGTTTTTGCTTCCTCACCGCATTCGACATCCGTGTTAGCGAATTCGAGAAGATATTTCCAGACACAAGCGTGAAGACTTTTGTCAAGAAATCAGTCTAGATTTGAGTCAGCAAGCCGACTAAATGAGATACTCGGTGAGCGGCAACAAATCAAGGCTAAATGAGTGCTTGTGTATCAGTACCGCGAAGAGCGAAGGACAGGTCGTCTGAATTTCAAGCCAAGACTATGCCAAGCGTGCTAAGCGCGTCAATCAGCCTAACGCAAGTACGGGTTACTTGGCGAAAAGGCGCCGCCGGACCGACTTGAACGGTCGACCAACAGATTAACAGTCTGCTGCTTTTGGAAAGTAACTTCTACCAGGCTGAGCTACGGCGGCAGAAAAGTTTTCAGAAATCAGTTTTGTGATACGGTATTAAAAATTTGGTTTCACTTCCTCGCTGTTGATAATTACTTTGTCCGACGATTCCGAAGTCGCTAGCACAATTCTGCAGATCCTTACAGTTAGGATTATACGGTAGAGAGTAGAAAAGATTGTTTTGAAAGGATTGGATAGACTGTGACCGACGAATTCACCATCCGGATCGGCGGCGCTGCAGGAGATGGCATTTCTGCGACCGGCGAAATATTTGCTAGAACGTGTTCTAGAAGCGGATTGCACACCTATGGACTGAATAATTACCAGTCCGCCATAAGGGGCGGTCACGTCTGGTTCCAAGTGAGGGCCGGAGACTCGAAGATTACGAGCCAGGGTGATCGAACTGATATTCTGATTGCCTTCGACTCAGAGAGTGCCGAGATACATGCGCCCTTCGTGAAAAGCGGAGGCGTGATAATCTTCGAAAAAGGCAAAGTCAAGGTTGGTGAAAATCTCGTTCCCGAAGGGGTGAAAGTTCTTTCTATACCCTTGAGCGAGCTTGCAAGAAAATTCGACAAAAATCCAATAATGCAAAACACAGTCGCTCTTGGTGCGGTTCTTTTTCTACTGGGCCTCAACTTTGAGGTGTTCTCGAGCGTTCTCACGGATATGTTCGGGAAGAAGAAACAAACTGTTATTGACGTGAACATAAAGGCTGCTAGGGCTGGAATGGATTATGCAACAGCGAACTTTGAGAGCCTTCGTACCAAGGTCACGCTCGAGGCAAATCCCCATCCCAGGCTATTGATGACCGGAAACCAAGCGATTGGTCTTGGCGCTGTCATGGCTGGCTGCAAATTTTACGCGGCTTATCCGATGACCCCGGCTTCAGGAATATTGCATTGGATGGCGGCGCACGCCGCTTCTGAGAAAATCGTCGTAAAGCAAGCCGAAGACGAACTCGCTGTCATTAACATGGGAATAGGGGCGGCTCACGCCGGGGTTAGGGCAATGGTTGGAACCTCTGGAGGCGGCTTTTCTCTGATGGTTGAAGCTCTGGGACTCTCCGCAATGACAGAGACTCCGCTTGTTATAGTCGAATCGCAGCGAGCCGGTCCATCGACCGGCCTTCCAACGAAAACTGAGCAGGGCGACCTTAACATGATGACTGGAGCTTCTCAAGGCGACTTTCCGCGTATTGTACTGGCCCCCCTTTCGGTGGAAGATTGCTATTATGCAACTATCGAGGCGTTCAACTTGGCGGAGCGCTTCCAGTGCCCGGTAATAGTCGCGAGCGATCTTTTGCTTTCCGAGCATATTGAAACAGTGGATGAATTGAAAACTGACATCGTTATCGATCGCGGCGATCTCGCCACATCTTCTCCCTCCGATCCTTACCTGCGATACAAGATTACTGAGACTGGTATATCGCCGAGAGCTATCCCCGGGACTGCGGGAACGATGTTCGTCGCAGGAAGCGATGAGCACACCGAGAGTGGAGTTCTGATCAGCGATGTACTTTCAGGGTTACCAAAATATGTCAAGGAAAGGGAGAGACAGATGGAGAAACGTATGCGCAAGGTCGAAGTTGCGAGAAACGAACTGACCAGTCCAAAACTGTACGGCCAGCCGGACGCAAATCTGACTTTAATTTGCTGGGGGTCTACCTACGGAGTCGCCCTCGAGGCCGCCGGTGAGCTAACCCAAGGTGGAATCCCAACGAATGTCTACGCGATAAGATCGGTGATGCCGTTCAAATCAGAGGAGGTCGGTTCAGCTCTGAAGGGAGCGAAAAGACTTCTCGCAGTCGAAGCCAACTATACAGGTCAGATGGCAAGAATGATCCGCGCGGAAACAGGTATCGAAATCAAGGACAAGTTCCTCAAATACGATGGCGAGCCGATTTATGCATATGAGATTGTGAAAAAGGCGAAGGAGGTAATAGCATGATAGAATTATCAAAATACAAGAGCGAAACAAGACCTGACTGGTGCCCTGGATGCGGGGATTTTGGAGTTCTCAATTCTCTGGTACAGGCCGTCTCGAACCTCAACATCGACCCCAAAGATCTTCTTGTCGTGTCCGGGATCGGCTGCTCTAGCAACCTCCCAGGTTTCATACACGCCTACGGATTTCACAGCCTGCACGGTAGAGCTTTACCGATAGCGACCGGAGCGCGCCTCGCAAATCCTGATTTGAAAATAGTTGTAACAGGCGGAGATGGAGACGGATACGGAATCGGGTTAGGGCACTTCGTGCACGCAATGCGGCGAAATTTGGACCTGACTTACATAGTTATGAATAACCAGATCTACGGACTTACGACCGGTCAGGCCTCACCGACCAGCTCGAAGGGCTTTGCAACTAAATCGACACCGACTGGAGTTATCGAAGAGCCGATAAATCCAATTGCACTGGCTCTCATCTCTGGAGCGACATTCGTTGCGCGGGGCTTTTCGGGAGACCCCAAGCATCTAACAGATTTGATCGAGAAGGGGATAACGCACAAAGGGTTTTCCTTGATTGATGTATTTAGCCCCTGCGTGACCTGGAACAAGATAAACACCTACGACTATTTCAGGCAAAAGTGCCTGAAGATCAACGGACCGGAGTACGACACTTCGAACTTCGATCAGGCATTTGTGAAATCCAGAGAAATGGAGCCGAAGATTCCGATTGGACTGTTTTACGAGACTCAAAGGCCGACGTACGAGGATCAGGACCCAGCCCTAAAAGCTGGAAACCCGGTGAAAGCAAAGCTCGGCCCACCAGATACCAAGCGACTCTTGCAAGAATTTTACTAGAAATCGTAACTTTTCTTTAAATAAACAGATCTTGTAATTCCGGCGGACTTTCGGTTGATTCCGGCGCGACGCAGATTTGCTCCTAGTGCATCAGGGGCACATATAATGAAATCTGCGAGGAAAATGCCGATTGCTTGCACAACCATCTTTGCAAAGGACAAGGCGGAATTTCTGGACGTAGCAAAAGTAGCGTCGCGTCTAGGTTCGGACCTTGCTGAGCTCAGAATAGATCACCTGCTTGAGCCGAGCCCTTCATCAATTGGGGAAATAATCGAGGAATCGCCTCTTCCTCTAATTGTAACTTCTAGATCTCGACGCGATGGAGGCCTTTTCGGCGAATCGCAAGAGAACCTGCGGCTCTCGTTGCTAGAGTCGAGCTTCGATTTTTCCCCAGCGCTGGTCGATGTAGAACTCGAAGTTCCGGAGAGTAAACGGTCGAAACTGATTCGATTGGCAAAAAGAAAAGAAGTTGGCGTAATACATTCTCATCACAACTTCTCGTCTACGCCGACAGTGAGCAGAATTTTGACACTCGCGGAGAAAATGTCAGACAGAGATGTCAACATAATAAAACTCGTTTTTTCGCCAAACACAAACCAAGATGCGATCAGCATTTTGGAAGCGTCAAACGAATTACGCTCGGGACGAAAACTTTTCACAATCTTCGGCATGGGCGCGATTGGAAAGATAACTCGTCCTGCAACGCTACTCTTCGGGAGCTCCCTGATCTATTGTTCTGTGGGCGAGACCGACGAGAGGCTTGGGCAAATAGACATCGGATACGCGAGGACTTACATTGATAGGCTTCAATCTTATGGGCTCTCAAAAATCAAGAAGAATCGTATCAATTTGATGGCGATATTTCGGGAAGAGTTGAAAAGTGCTGAAGTTGATTATCGCTTAGATCCCCTCACGAAATTGGCGAAGGGCGTAAGTAAAAGCATCGTCTCCTCCTGAAAAATGGTCATGTCCCGCTAGTTAACAGCCTGAAATTTCTACTTCGTGTCCCGATAACTTTACAGAACCAGTCGTTCGAACCAGAATAATTTATAACATATGTCATACTTCACTTGATTGCAATTCTGTCTTCCGGAAAAGCTTTGAGAGTGTGTTTGTGAAGTGGCGCATACGTTAGAGATTATTGATCTTCATGCAGGGATTGAAGGAAAGGAGATTCTAAAGGGAGTTTCTCTCACAGTCGACACCGGCGAGATTCACGCGATTATGGGGCCGAACGGTTCGGGAAAGAGCACTCTTGCCTACACTATGATGGGTCATCCCAAGTACAAGGTCATTTCAGGAGACATCAAGATCGACGGAGAAAGTGTCATCGGTCTCCCTCCCGATCAAAGAGCTCTGCGCGGATTGTTCCTAGGCTTTCAATATCCTCTCGAAATTCCAGGCGTTAGCCTGTCAAACTTTCTCAGAATATCCTATAATGCGGTTAGAAAAGACCAGCCCATGCTCGTGCGAGATTTCAGGAAGCTCGTCGAGGACAAGTTCGAGGTGGTCGGAATGGAACGGAGTTTCGCAACAAGGTACTTGAATGAAGGCTTTTCTGGTGGCGAGAAAAAGAAGGCGGAAGTAGTCCAGCTTTCAGTACTGCGGCCAAAGTTTGCTGTTCTGGACGAAACAGACTCGGGTCTTGACATTGACGCGCTAAAGCTCGTGTCCGACGGAATCAATTCGGTGAAGAGCTCCGAAATAGGAATCATGCTAATCACGCATTACCAAAGGATCCTGCGGTACGTGAAACCTCAATTCGTGCATGTTTTCGTAAAGGGTAAGGTGGCTGTATCTGGGGGTCCCGAGCTTGCAACGAAGCTCGAAGAACAGGGATATTCTTGGATAACTGGTGCCGAAGACGAAAAACTCGATTAGGTAGAATCCGCAAACGCTTATTAGCAAATAACATAACATATGTCATATAGTGATTTTGGGAATGTCAAAGCAAGTTATCAATGAAGATTATAGCAAATACGACTTCAGTGATCCAGAAGAGCTCGTATTCAAGTCCAAGCGAGGACTAACCAGAAAAACGGTCGAAGAAATTTCTGAGATGAAAGGCGAGCCGGATTGGATGCTCGCCAAGAGGCTCAAGGCTTACGATTACTTCATGGATCGTCCGATGCCTCTTTGGGGAGGAGACCTGTCGAACATCGATTTCGACAACATTTACTATTATGCAAAGCCTACGGACAAGATGGGAACCGATTGGAAGGATGTTCCCGAGAATATTCGCAAGACATTTGACAAATTAGGAATTCCAGAAGCGGAGCGCAAGTTCCTTGGAGGTGTAGGAGCGCAGTACGAGTCTGAGGTTGTTTATCACTCCCTAAGGGAAGATTTGGAGAAGAAGGGCGTAGTGTTCCTTGACACCGACTCTGCTCTGAAACAGTATCCAGATATTTTCAAGAGATACTTCGGCACGATTATTCCACCGAACGACAACAAATTCGCGGCTCTTAATACCGCGGTCTGGAGCGGAGGAAGCTTTGTGCACATCCCGGCGGGAGTAAAGGTTGATGTCCCTCTGCAGGCGTATTTTAGAATAAACTCAAAGAACGTCGGGCAATTTGAGAGGACACTTATCATAGCGGAGCCCGGATCTGAAGTGCACTATATTGAAGGATGTACTGCGCCTGTTTACTCCTCAGAGTCGCTCCATTCAGCCGTTGTTGAAATAATTGCAAGAAAAGGTGCGAAGGTCAGGTATACCACTATCCAGAACTGGTCAAAGGATGTCTACAACTTGGTCACAAAGCGCGCCTATGCTTACGAGGATGCAACAGTTGAATGGGTTGACGGAAACTTGGGTAGCCGTCTTACGATGAAATACCCGTCGATATACCTAGTTGGCCCCCGCGCAAAAGGTGAAGTTTTGTCTATTGCATTCGCGGGAATGGATCAGCACCAAGACGCCGGAGCAAAGATTTACCACCTCGCTCCATACACCACGTCTAGGATTACGAGTAAGTCGGTGAGCAAGGATGGAGGTCGAACAACTTATCGTGGAATGCTTCACGTCGCTAAGGGCATGCAGGGCGTAAAATCGAGTGTAAGGTGCGACGCTCTACTATTAGACGAGAAATCCAGAACCGACACCTACCCTTACAACGAGATCGAGGAACACACAGCAAATACTACGCACGAAGCGACGGTAGGCAAAATCAGTGAAGAGGCGATGTTCTATCTGATGAGCCGTGGTCTGAATGAATCAGACGCGCTCAGCATGATTGTCATGGGTTTCCTCGAACCATTCACTAAGGAACTTCCGATGGAGTACGCTGTTGAGCTAAATAGACTCATTCAGCTTGAAATGGTCGGCTCCGTAGGTTAGACAATGTCACTGTCGCGCTTGGCGGCAGAGAGTTCTAAGGACTGAGGTCACTTTTATGAGACATTCGGTTGAGTTATACCAATGGAACAAGAAATGAAGAATGTGGAAGAGGAATTTGTCGAAAACCTCTCCGCTTCATTCAACGAGCCCTCATGGTTACGCCAGTTTCGACTTGGCGCGTTGAAGCAGTTCAATATACTTCCAGATGAACGTTCCAACCTCTACACGAAATACGGACTAGGGTTGAAAATCGACCTGAATGCGCTCGCGGATAGCGCGAAAGCAGCTGTTCATCCTACCGCGCTTCCATTGAGTGAAATTGCGAGCGGCATGGAATCGGGACAATATTACGTGACGACCCAAACAGAGACGATCGCCTCGAAGAACGTAAGGTCGCTAGAATCGAAGGGCGTTGTCTTTTGCGACTACCATGAAGCACTAGAGAAGCATCAGGAAATATTGAAGGCGATCTTTTCTGACAGAGCAATCAAACCTTCTGACGACAAGTACGCGGCTTTGAATTCAACGCTTTTTTCAAGCGCCTGGCTACTTTTCGTTCCGAAGCATGCTCATATCGAAGAGCCTCTGAGAATTCGATTTTACCTCAATTCTCTAAAACCGCATTTCACGCAAACTTGGATCTATGCCGAGGAAGACTCCGAATTCTCTCTGCTCACTGAGAATTATGGGGCAGACATTCCGGGTTTTGCTAGCGAGGTTGTAGAAGCTTACCTACAGGATGGTTCGAGAGTCGATTACTCAAATATTCAGGATTACTCTCAGCAGACCACCGTCATTTCAAACAGCAAGGCACTTTGCTCCAAGGATGCTCAGATTCGCTGGACTCTGGGTTATTTTGGTGGCAAAGCTCATCGCTCAAGGTCGGAAAGCATTTTTCTCGGGGAAGGCTCGGGAGCTGAAGATGTTGAGGTTGTCTTTGGTGACAACGAACAGAAGTTCGACTTAGTATCCGACCTTTCGCACGTAGGCAAAAGCACGAAAGGACGTATACTTTCTAATTCAGTGCTCACTGATAAAGCGCAAGCAGTGTTCAAGGGAATGATCCGGATAGGAAAGGAGGCGAAAAATTCCAATGCGTACCTAGCCGGACACGCGATTTTACTTAGCGACGAAGCAAAGTCTGATGCGATACCAGGTCTTGAAATCTTAACCAATGATGTGAAGGCGACTCACTCTGCTTCGGTGTCTCAGATCGACGATGAACAAGTCTTTTACATAATGTCGCGCGGTCTCTCCGAAAGCGAGGCAAAAAAATTCATAGTTCTTGGGTTTTTGGAGCCAGCAATTTCTAGAATCAAATCTGAAGAGCTTAGGGATACAATTCGCGACCTCATCGAGGCAAAGTGGTATCGTCAGCCGGGAGCGTTCAAACGCAAGAAGAAGGAAGTGCTCTTCAAGGAAGAGGCTCAGGCACAGCAGACCACAGACATCTTTGAAGGTCACTACAAGTATCGGTAGATCACTGCTGTTTTTTGCCGGTTATAAAAAGCAAAAATACCGCGTTATCCCATAAGATAAGATCGCGATAGCATGCTTGAAATGGAAAGAGCCAGATCTCTGGATATAGCGGCAATCCGCGAAGACTTTCCGGTACTGAAAAGGTTAGTACATGGCAAGCGCCTCGTCTATTTGGACAATGCAGCGACCAGCCAGAAACCACTTCAGGTAATCAACACTATATCGGAATATTACGAGAAACATAATTCAAACATCCATAGGTCCGTGCATCAGCTAGCGGAAGAGGCGACGGGATCCTTTGAATCGACCCGCGACAACTTGAGAGAGTTTGTGAATGCGAGATACAGAGAGGAGATTGTGTTTACTAAAAATGCAACCGAAGCTCTCAATATTGCCGCTCGTTGCATCTTTGAAAAATACGTGAAATCTGGAGACAAAGTAGTCGTTACCGAAATGGAGCATCACAGCAACTTCGTCCCTTGGCAGCAACTGTCAAAGAAAAACAACGCAAAATTGGAAATTGTCAGTGTGACTGATGAAGGAGAGTTAAACGAGTCGGATCTCGAAGCTAAACTAAAAGACGCTCAGGTGTTTTCATTCGCTCAAATGTCCAACGTACTTGGAACCATAAACGACGCGAAAAGATTGACAAGGCTAGCTCACGATCGGGGATGTCTCGTGGTCGTTGATGGGGCTCAATCTGCACCCCATATGCCAGTAGATGTTCAAGATATTGATTGCGATTTTTTTGCACTCTCCGCACATAAGATGCTCGGGCCTACGGGTGTAGGTTCCTTGTACGGAAAGAGGAATGTTTTGGAAGAAATTCCGCCCTTCTTGCTTGGGGGCGACATGATAAGACAGGTTCATCGCGACGAAACAGAATGGAATGAATTACCGTGGAAATTCGAGGCGGGGACTTCGAACATTGCAGATGTAATCGGATTCGCTCCTGCTCTAGATTATCTTCGAAACTTGGGCATGAACAATATCTGGGAGCACGAACGGCGCATCTGCAAGAAAGCTCTCGAAGAGATGTCAAAAATTGATGGAATGAAGATTTACGGGCCGATGAACGAAAACAAAAGAGGGGCAGTAATTTCCTTTAACCTGGGAGATGTCCACGCCCACGATGTCGCCTCGATTTTGGATTCTGAAGGAGTTGCTATCAGATCTGGACACCACTGTGCGCAAGTAATGATGGAGAAGCTAGGCGTTCCGGCAACTTCAAGAGCCAGTTTCTATATCTACAATGATCTTGACGACCTTGAATCGCTTTGTTCTGCACTCGCTAAGGTTAAGGAGATTTTGAAATGAGTTCCGACATGTACAAGGAAATTATCCTTGACTATTACAAGAATCCAAGAAATAGAGGGACGATGGATTCCCCTGACGCAAAGGCGAAAGATTCGAATCCTCTTTGCGGAGATGTCGTAGAGATGCAGCTAAAGTTCGCGAATGACAAAGTCTCGGACATAAAATTCAACGGCGATGGTTGCGCAATTTCTCAGGCTTCAGCTTCAATGCTCACAGAACTCGTTATGGGAAAGACCATCGAAGAAGTGAGAAAGATAGACAAGTCAATTCTATTGGAGAACCTCGGATCGCCCAACCTCGGGGCGGTGCGAATAAAGTGCGCGCTGCTGCCGCTTAAAGTCATGAAGACTGCAGTTTATGATTACCTCGGAGAGAAGATAGCGGCCGAGGAAGACTAAGTCGGGGCAGGAGTAGCAGCTGGAGCGGAATTTACTCGCCTGTTAATTTCTTCCGCCATAAAGTGGCCGGTCATTGATATCTTTACTTCTTTGACCCCATCCAGCTCACCTACTCTCTTCTTGATGTCCTGCGCTATCTCCAGAGCGAACATTGGCGGACAGAACGGCGCTGTCAAATGAAATCCGATCGAGACTACGCCAGTCGCATCGTCTATTCCGATATCATCAATCAAGTCCATCTCCGTGATAGGCACGCCCACCTCGGGATCGACCACCTGAGCTAGTTCCTTTACTATTGCCGACTTGTCTATCATTTACATCAGGCTGGGATAGGTTTGAACTTGGAATAAAACTTTTGTCTAAGCTTTCTGATTGTAAGCAGTGTCCCTCTCTCTTTTTCCCATTTCAATGAAAGTTTCGGTATGAAGAACGCCATTCAAGCGCCCAATTCTTGCGGAAACTGTGTTATGAAGCTCTTCAAGCGATTTGGCCTTTACTTTAATTAACAGATCAAATCTCCCCGTGACTTCATATATCTCTCTGATCGAGTCCATTCGTAACATTTCTTCGAAAATCTGTTCGCGGACTTTTGAATCGATATTCAATCCGATCATCGCAGACACAGTGTATCCCAGGGCAGAATCGTTCACTTCAATCGTGAACTTCTTGATGAGCTGTCTCTTTGCTAGCCTTTTGATTCTGCTGTATACCACCGATGAGTTAACCGAGATCCTCTTGCTGAGCTTGGGCACACTGATGCTGGCATCCTTCTGTAGCTCCCCCAAGATCTTAAGATCTATGTCATCGATTTTAGCCAAACTCTCACTCAAGCGGGTAAACTATACGGAAAAATTCAAGTATTATATATAATTTCTCGAACTTCGAGAGAAAAAAACAACATTTTGGCATATCATCTTGTGAATCGAGAAAATTATTTGAAAATCGGCCTTCGATTGGCTTACTCGGGCAATTAACATTTTATATTCGCTGGGGAGATAGTCTGTCCTCTTATGTCGCAAGAATTTCGACACATCGTTCGTGTCGCAGGCAGAGACTTGGATGGCACGAAAAAATTAGTGCCGGCCATATCAGAAATCAAAGGCGTCGGAGAAAGCTACGCCAATGCGATGGTTTCTTTCTTGAAATTGGATACAAAATCGCGTTTAGGACAGCTTAACGACAAGCAGATCCTACAAGTTGAAACAGCGCTAAAAGATCCAAAGTCTTTGAGCTTGCCCGTATGGTTATTGAACAGGAGAAAAGACTTGGATTCGGGTACGAACATCCATAGAATCGGAAGCGATCTTGATTTTATGATAAAGAACGATATCGACAGGGAGAAGAATGTTTTGTCTTGGAGAGGTGTCCGGCACAGCCTGGGTCTCAAAGTGAGAGGGCAGAGAACCCGCACCACGGGAAGGAAAGGAAGAACCGTTGGAGTGAAGAAGTCGTCGTTGCAAGCTGCACAGGCTGCCGCGCAAGCCGCAACAAACGCGGAGAAGAAGTGATTTGGGAGATCCAAAAAAGTCGCGAAAAATGTTCACTCCGCCAAGGAATCCGTGGCGAAGTGATCAACTATCGCAGGAGCTATTTTTACTCGGGACATATGGTCTCAGAAACAAGAGAGAGCTCTGGAGGTCGCAAACTAGACTATCCAATTTTAGAAAACAGGCGAGGCAGCTTTTGGCAGCTTCTGCTGATGTTCGCGGCCGCGAAGAGCCTAAACTGTTGAACCATTTGACCAGATTAGGGCTAGTACAAGGAGAGCAAAACACGCTAGACGATGTTCTCTCGCTTACGATCGAGAACCTTCTAGAAAGAAGGCTACAGACACTCGTTTGGAAGCATGGACTCGCAAAGACCCCATATCAGGCGAGGCAGATGATCTCTCACGGGCACATTGCTCTAAATCAAAAGCGCATAACAATTCCTTCTTACATCGTTTCGCCCTCTGAGGAAGGCTCTTTGGGCTATAGCGAAGGATCGAGTCTAGCAAGAGTGGTACAATCAGCTCCAGTTGAGCAGGCTCCACTCGAAGCTCCTCCAGCCGCTTGAAGAGTTGTAGTTCATGGAAGCAGCTCAACAACAAGAACGATGGGCAATCGTTCACATTTACAGCAGTTACAACAATACGATTGTTCACATGACCGATCTCACCGGTGCCGAAACTATTTCTTTTAGTTCAGGCGGCAGACATGTGAAGGCAGATCGTTTCGAATCTTCTCCCTACGCGGCGATGAAAAGTGCATCCGCGGCTGCCGAAGTCGCCAAGTCCAAGGGAATAACGGCTGTTCATATTAAGGTCCGGGCCGTAGGCGGAACTGGTCCAAGGACTCCCGGACCTGGAGCTCAAGCCGCTATCAGGGCCATTGCACGCAGCGGCTTCAAAGTTGGAAGAATCGAAGACGTTACTCCGATACCGCACGATACAACAAGGCGCGCGGGCGGACGTAGAGGAAGAAGAGCCTAGTCGCTTCGACTATTCGAATTTTCCATTCAATCAGTGCACTGAATCAAAAAATTTCAGCGCGTTCTCTCAAAATTTAAATAAACTGAACAACTGTTTCGATTTCGAACAGCAAGATGCCAGGCGATTTCGCGCTAATCTTGCTCACTGCACTGTTTGGGGCAATATTCGCGACACCAGTCATTGTGATTCCGTACCTGTTCGCGCCACGCAATCCAACTCCGATGAAAAGAGCTACGTTTGAAGCCGGTCAAGTTCCGACTGGGGAAGCAAGAGTCCACTTGATGATGCAATATTATCCCTATCTTCTGATTTTCGTTGTTATGGACGTCATTGGGATGTTTCTTTTTGCATGGGCAACGACGAGCATAACTTTGTCAACTATCGAAACGGCTGCGGTTATCGGTCTTTTCTTGCTCGTCATCTTTATACCTCTAGGTTTCGCCCTTCGTTTAGCTGGAGACAGAAGTCTATGGTAGCGGCTCAACTAGAAGAAAAGAAAGGTCCAGCTGCGGCACGTGATGGTCCTGGTCTTAGCATTCTCGTAGGAAAGGCGAAGCAAGTTCTTCAGGAGGCTATTGCTGATCCGGTCACATACCTTGCGAATTGGGGAAGAACTTATTCACTCTGGCCAGTTCATCTTGAGACAGCATGCTGCAGCATAGAATGGGGTGCCGTTTCAGGTCCGAGATTTGACGCCGAGCGCTATGGTACTCTTGAAGCATTCGGTTCGTTGAGACAATGTGATCTCATAGTCGTTCACGGAACAGTGACGAGAAAAATGGCTCCAAGGCTTCGATGGATATACGATCAAATGCCGGAACCTAAATGGGTGATAGCAATGGGGGCCTGTTCTATCACGGGGGGAGTGTATTTTGACTCGTACAACGTATTGCCGGGAGTCGATCAGATTGTCCCAGTTGACGTTTACGTGCCTGGTTGTCCTCCGAGACCTGAAGAGCTCATAGACGCAATTGTGCTACTGCAGGATAAGATCAGAAAATCGAGGATACGATAGGAACCTGCAGCAATGTCAGCGCCTCCTGCCCAGCCAAACCTACCTCCTGAAGAAAAGACAATCGTTGATTCGATCGCTACACTGGGCGAAAAAGCAAAGATTGCTTTCGCAAAACCGAACAGAATCAAAATGTTCGTTGCGAGGGAGAACTTGGTAGATGTAGCCAAGTTTATCCTCGGCGATCTGAAATTTGATCATTGTACCAATGTTACGGGAACTGATTTTCCGAAAGTTGAGCAACTGGAGATAACATATCATTTCGGGTCAATCGACAGGGAAGGCTTTCGCAGAATAATTCTAACGTTAGCTTGCAGAATTCCTTCAAGCGATCCCGTTTTACCTTCACTCATAGACCTCTATCCAAGTGTCAACTACCACGAACGGGAGACTGCGGAAATGATCGGATGCGTTTTCCAAGGGCATCCCAACCTGACTCGATTACTGCTTCCCGAAGATTGGACTGACATTCCTCCCATGCTAAAGGCCTATCGATTGCCCGGAAGGCTGGAGGAAGGATAGGAGATGTCGACTGCTGCGAGTTCAGCATTTATCACACAAAAAATTGCCGATGACAAACTCACAGTGAGCGTTGGGCCTCAGCATCCTGGTGCCGGTCATTTTCGGTTCACTGTCACGATCGAAGGAGACACGATCATTGATTGCGTTCCCGACCCGGGGTACGTTCACAGGGGTGCGGAAAAGCAAACAGAATACAGGTCTTTCATTCAAAGCATCCCGATGTTAGAGCGATCATCTCTCACAGACGTTACCAACATCATAATGCCGTTTTCAATGGCCGCTGAGGAATTGATGGGAATTCAGATACCACCCAGAGCTCAATATCTCCGAATGATAATGTCCGAGAATCAGAGGATACTGAGCCACCTCTACTGGATGGGGATTCAGGGAGTCTTTCTTGGACACTCAACCGTGTTCATGTGGCCTCTGGGAGACAGAGAGCTCTTCATTGACTTGGGTCAAATGATAGGTGGTGCGCGCATTACTTACTCTTACGCTATTCCTGGCGGGGTCAGAAATGACATGCCTGACAATTTCAAAGACAGGGCACTCAAGGTATTCGATTATTTCGAGGCGCGTCTCAAAGATTATGAAAAGATATTTTTCAGCAACCCGCTCGTATTAAAGAGAACACAAGACGTAGGGGTTCTCCCAAAAGGCGAAGCGATCAAACTGGGCGTCGTTGGGCAAACTCTGAGGGCGTCTGGCGTAAAATCCGATACGAGGATTGACGAACCATACAACTTTTACAAGGACATTAGCTTCGAGGTTCCCTC
>JASHPO010000058.1 GCA_030038075.1 Nitrososphaerales archaeon
AGTAGGGTCTGCTTTTCGTGAGAAGTACCAACAAATATCGATAGAGCTACCGCTGAAACATTGAGCCTAACGGCTTCTACGATTGAGGTAGTAACACCCTCGTCACTGATATCCTCTCGGAGGATACTGGAACCGCCTGAAACTCTCAGTATAATCGGCACGTCCCATTTCTGATCTACACAATTCCTCAGAATGCCGCGGGTAACTGCTACCGCGTCGGCGTACTGAACCAAAGGGGAAATTGTTTTTTTCGGGTTCTCGAGGCTTGTCGTCGGGCCCATAAAATAGCCATGATCGCAAGCAAGCATGACAGAGCGACCGGTCGCGGGTTTTATCATCCTAGAAAGTCTGTTTTCAAGACCCCAACTCGATGTCAGTTAAATTCGCCTCGCGCATGAATTAGTTATAGTGGTATTTCATTCTTATTGAAAGGATTAGATTCGATTATTCTAATCTTCGTTGGCTGAAAGACCTTGGCCGAACTCACTCATGTTAGTCAACTAGTCAGTGAACCTCCGCTTTCTCTTCCTTTAGGGCAGCAAGTGCTATGAGCGACTTGATCTTTTTCTGATAGTTCTCTGCGCTGGTCGTACATTTTACCCAGTACGGATAGCTTGGCGTAGCATCAGCCATTACGAGCAAGACATCCACGAGCTTTAGATAAGTGCTAATTGCTTCAGCATACTCCGAATTCCTCTCTTCTTCGGCTCCTTTCGTGCCGAGAGTCGAGACGTAATCCTCGAGCTTCTTGAACTTCTCTGCATCCATCAAGTACTCTGCCCCTGGTTCTTTTAGTGTCTCCAAAATCGATATGCGTCAATTCAGCTGTACCAACTTATCGAAATCAACGAGCTTGAAACTACAAGCCGCATTGGTATCGAGATTTTTGTCAGCGAATTGTATCGATCGGTTAAAGTAAATCAACACTCGCATTTTCCCATAAGGTTGCATTAAGAAAAGAAGGCATTGTCGCGTTGAAAAATTACAGAAAAGGAAAGCGCCACCCAAAGAACGATCAAATGACGAAATCTCAACTACCTGAACAGTGCGTGAGATCGAGTGACGAAAGACCTGCAAGAATGACACTTCTATGCAAGTCATGTCGTCAACAGTTTGACAGCACTTTCTCGGTGGAGGAGTTTGCCCGCATCACCCAGAGGACGAATAATGCCGGAACTCTTCACTTGTGCCCGCACTGCGGCAGCCTTTCGACCTATTTGCTCGAAGATTATCGCGAACCGAACTAGTCCGTTCCCAAGAACTGAACCTCAACACGCATAAATACGGAAAATGAACGAGCGACTCTTCGCACAGGTTGATCGTCGCGCTGGTTTCTTTTAGGCAGTTATATCTCATCTCAATATCGAACTCTCGATTGGAGGGAAAAGTTGCCCGAGGCTCGCAAGGCGACTAAGAAACCCGCCGTTGGCATGCAGAATCTTCAGCGAAGATCTGCTGAGGCAACCGAGGATTATCTTGAAACAATAGACTCTCTTATAGACGAGAAGGGTTTCGCAGCATCTGTCGACATTGCTGAAAGAATGCACGTCTCGAAACCTACCGTCACGAGCATAGTCAAGAAGCTGGATCGCGAGGGTTTCCTGATACACGAACGCTACAGAGGGATAAAATTAACACAGAAGGGCAAGAAACTTGCCGAGGAGATGCAGAGCAGACATCAATTGATTACGAGCTTCCTGACGTTGTTCGGCGTAGAAGAATCAATAGCTAGGCTGGACGCCGAGAGAATTGAACATGGGATTCACCCGGACACGCTGGAGAAACTTGGGGCTTTTACGAGGTTTGTCCTATCGAATCCAGAACTCATAAGGAAATACAGAGCAGTTTTCAAACCGATTACAGATGAGAATTAGAATCCTTTGCTACACGAGCTCGATTTTTTTGAGCGGATTTGAAAATGCCAGTCTCTACAACTCTCTACACCGAACTGCGGTTTGCAATTTCCAATTACATTCAAAGTGCCGATTGGAACAGGCTGTTCGAAGTTTGCGGGACTGCTGACGATGAAACTTCCCGAACCATCGCGGTGATTCTATCAGGTTACGATTCAAAAAGCGTCTGGGACTTTATCGACAATGTCTCTGGACTATCTCCTGAGGCACGCCAGTTGAAAATGGATTCAGTCAAGACCTGCACGTACACTCTGGCGAGAATGGGCCAGACCGATGTCCAAAAGTCGCTGACGGTGCTCAAAAAATTTCTCTTCGAAGGATCTATCACGGAAGGTCCCGCAAGCATAGCACTCTCAAATCTCTGGGTACTAGACCCTTACGAGACATCAAAGGAGTTGCTCAAATCGTGGATATCCTCCGACGAGCGGGGCGAGAATCTGGCGCGGCTAGCGGTGAACTCGTCCGAATATCTGGCTCAGAATGATCCAAAGAGCGTCTCGAAATTCTTGCGAGCAGTGTCGAAGATCAAAAATTCCAGAGTGACTGGTTTCGCGGTAGAAATGTTGCAAAAGTATCCTCAGACATCAACTATGACGAGAAAGTCAGATGCAAAGCGTAAAAAACACAAATCGAAAAAAGACAAGAAAAAGAAAAAACACAAGAAGCACAAGAAAAAATAGGTCAGACCAGTCGCATCTTGGCGACGTGGTTCATGAAGCAAGGAGGACCTTCTCTGATCCAAAGGAAGGGACGCGTGATGCAAAG
>JASHPO010000011.1 GCA_030038075.1 Nitrososphaerales archaeon
TAGCAAGAGCCTCGATGGTTACTACACCGTTTTCGGCTATGTTTACAGCGGCATGAGCGTTGCAAAAAAGATCTCTCATGTCCCAATATATACCAACGCGACCTTTCTGGATCAGCCGATAACTCCCGTCTTCATGATAAATGTGACAATAACTGGTTCGACCCCTACCGGGAACGCAATCACAACCTCGATAACCACATCGACTGTCAACGTGACTAGTTCGATATAACGGAAGACACGAGGATTTATTCCAGATTTTCACTCGTGTGAAACAACGTCAGTAGAGCAAAATCGAATATTTTTCACCGATCTCTTACACTTTTTTGCCTGAGGAATGAGCCTTATATTCGAGCGATTTCGTAAACAATCCGTTGCAGGACATCCCGATCTCGCTGATAGAACACAATGAATTATGCGTTGCCAGTAGATGCTCCGAGATCGATGACATAACGAACTCGTTTTGCAGGGAGGGACAGCTTTCACCGATTCGTGTAAGACAACATCCAACAAGATCGGGAATGTATCAGGTGGTTTTCGGAAATCGCAGGCTGGCGGCCGCTCAGAAGCTCGGCTGGAAAACCATCGCCGCAGAAGTTGTCGGCGCGTCTGATGCTGAGACTTTGCTTATGGCATTTTCTGAGAATATTGATCGAAGGGACTTTTCGGATTACGAGAAAGCAATATTGCTTCAGCGATTGCACGAGACGACTGGAAAGAACTATACCGAGATTGCCTCCTATATTGGAAGGTCGACCGCTTTCGTCTCCCAGCACGTAGCAATGCTACATTTGTTCCCAAAGGGGATTGCTCCCGAGGACGAAATGAGTAAGGTTCTTCACTCGCTCAGCGAAGGACACGCAAGAATCATTGCACGAATAAACGACAATCAAGAGAGATGGAACACCGCGAAGCTAGTGGTAAGCGCGAACTTGGGCGTTCGGGAGCTCGAAAGAGAATTCCGGCGCTCCTTGAAGGAGGAAGATGCTTCCAGAATTGACGACCAAGGGACTTGGGAAAATTCGGCCAATCCGAGCAGTCGCCAAAAGTTACACGACATCGTTTCGAATATAATTGACGCTCTAAATTCTAAGGATATTAGACCTGCGATCGAAATTGCGTCCTCCGATCATTTCAGCATGTTTCCAGGGTTTTCATCGCTCTCATCCGTAGTTAATTCCAGTAATCTCGAGGAGTATCTCTTTGAGGTGCTCAGGAAGACTAGTAGCCTAAAACTGGGAAAACCAAAGTATGTGGATGTCCGTTTCTATGGAAACGTCGCTTACGTCGCCCTTGTCACTCAGGATGAAATAATCGCACCTCAAAAGAAACAGATCAAGACTTCATGCAGAGCGACGATAATATTTGAGAAGCAGAGCGGCAAATGGAAAATGGTCCACTCTCACTGGTCTATAGCGACGCCGCCTTCAGAGATTGACAAGATGTTTGCTATTGATATCGAGAGTAAGGCTCGTCAACGTTACAGGTAACTAGTTATTTTAGCTTCCACGACGGAAAGAATCCATTGGAGGCATTGTGCCCCACGCAGTAGCCCTACCTGTCCTGAAGCTGCTTTGATTTACTGGAGCATTTCTCGCGAGGGTGGGCATCTCCGCGGAAAGCTCAAACCTGTTTCCGCCCGGCTCCCAAAAGTAAGTTGAAATGTTTAGCCCCGCTGCTTCTCCGCCTCCCTGTCGTCCAGGACCGTACTCCAGAGAAATTCCTGTCGAGCAAACTCTGTCAATCATCTGCTTCATGTGTCCAAAATCAATAGCGGTCCACGCGATGTGGTGAAAGCGCTGTTCCGGATTTTTTTCCAGCTGATTTATCGCGATGTCGTGCTGCTGATCCCCCATTCTCACAAAAGTGATACCCCAGGTTCCATCGGGAAATGTGACTACATCCGAGACGCGGAAGCCGAGAACGGTTTGGAAAAATTCAGTTTCTGCCTTTGCATCCGGCACAAGAATATTGATGTGGTCGGCATCCATGGGCGCGATAGGCGATCTTGAGGGGAGAACGGCGACATTTGGCTTTTGGTATTTTGCGTCCTCCACGATAGCGAATTCGAGGATGCACTTCGAGGGAAGACTCAAACGGAGCGCAGCTTTGACACCTGGCTCTAATTTATCCTGTGTCTCGTAGTCAACTCTGTTTGCCTTCAAACGAGACTTCAAGGCTTCATACTCCTCTTCTCCATCGACCCTCATAGCAAAATGGTCGAGTCCAGTTCCTCCTTCGACTATGGCCATGTCGAAGTTCTTGTCCAATCCACAACCAAGGTAGACAATGCCGTCTTTTCGCGTTATCTCTGCGAGACCCATGACTGCCGTGTAGAACTTTAAAGCCTGATCTAAATTATTCACGTGCACGAGAGCGTGTTCCAATCTTCTTACTCCACCCATAATTGACTTTCACAACCCTTGAAGTGGCATCTCATCGCTTTGAGTTATATCGTTTGCGATATAGACAGTGGGTATTGAGTACATTGACTGGCAAAAGTTCGCGCAGACCGCCATGCCGCCTGAACTCAAATTTGCAAACTAGAACGTTTGAAAGGAAAAAAACGATTATTCGGCTCACACTTGACTCTCGGGACATCAGCAAAGCTGGCGCTCTGATTTTCTAAACCTCGAACCTTGTGCTTAGGGTAAGCTGGCCTAAGTACCACGCCAGTTGTTATAGTTGTAACTACCGTCGCCGTACCTCTTCGTAAAGAGGCGATAGCAAGAGTTTATATCAAAGCAATTGCACAAAATAGCTTAAAGGCGTTAGCAATTGAGAGGCTATGTATTCACCAAGGACGAGAGACAGATTCTAAAGACGTACATCAACAGGGGCTCCAAGACAAGGCACTTTAACGTCATAATGACGCTGATCCGCAGGAATCAGAAGAACTTGGAGGAAGACCTGAAGATACTCAACGCGGTCGTCAAAAAGAAAGGCGAAAAGCCAAACAGGAAAAGACGAAGGTAGAAATCGACGCTTAAATACTTACTTCGCTTTTAGGGCGTAATACGCCTGCTTGTTTGTGCCGATCAGGATCTTTCTTCTTTCATCCAGTGCGGTTAGGAACAGCTCCTGAAGGCGCCTTGTCCTAGCATATTTTGCCATGATGTAGGCGCCGAACCTCTCGTGGTAAATGTCGATGTAAGTGTGGAGATCAAAAAAACCCAGGATATCATCCTTGAAGCCGTACTGCTCGCGAAGAGCTTTTCCAATGATTCTCGTCGCCGGCGGGACGCAGCGCTCACAGAATGGGACGAGTGCATAAGATAACTCGGGGCTCTCCTTGCGCAACGAGCTCATTGCATCCGATTCTTTTCCCTCCTCGAGGTAGGTACTTTTGACCAGCGGCTTTGAATCCCAAACATCAAGGCGATTGACTCCAAACGCTTGAATGATGAAATCCGCTTCCAATTCAGAATGACCGTTCTCTTCACCGGCGTGCCTTATGATCAGGTCCCTGACCTCCCTATTATGTAGGTTCTCGAAAACGTTCTCCACTATCGCCACAGGATAGGTGTCAACCCATCTAAAGCTGTGCATTTCAAACAACTTCAACTGCTCGTGATCAAGTTCCTTTCTTGCAACCATGGGAGCGAGGCGTAGCATCCACTCTTCATTTTCCTTGATTACCGTGTTGTCGAACTCCCTGGTTGATCTTACAAAATCAAAGTACGGGAGCTCAAGCAGACCCTTCCAGGCGATGTCAAAAATGCCGGGGACAGGCGCGTAGGACCCATTAGGGAGCAGCTCGCGGGGAACTATAGCTTCAAGCTTTTTCTGGGTCTGTTCCCGAGCAATCCGTTCCTCTTGCTCAGTAATGTTGTAACTCATTAAGGGCATTCAAGAGTCAAATCAATATTTAAGGCTAAATTCACGGAGGCGGAGAACTTTAGCTCACGACTCGTAGAAACTGATAAATCGCCCACTCTTATCGCGTCTTTTTGTACATGCCCGACTATCGCACCATAGATTTTCATAACCACGTAAAGCCCAAAGCCCTCGATGAAATGGAAAAGCAGCTTTCCACTACTTCTTGGGGAGGTCAGGGAACAAGAAACAGTACAGCCACATCTTTGACTCCTTCCCTGTATTCTACAATTCAAGATCCTGTGAAGGATTCGCTACGAAACATCGAAGAGTCCGGCACCGATTTTGTAGTTGTCTCACTTCCCAGCGCGGGAGCGTTTCCGCCGAATGTCGCCGTGCGTCTAACCAAACTCGTTAATGACGAATTCAGGAAGCTTATCCAGGCTTATCCGGACAGATACGTCGGCCTCGGCAGCCTCCCGATGGACGACATCAAAGCATCCGTTGTAGAGCTGGATCGCATGATGAAAGATCTTGAGCTAAGCGGAGTTATGATACGCGCTAATATACACGGCGTGCCCCTCGACGACGAAAAGTTCAGGCCGCTCTATGAAAAGTTCAACGACATGGAACTGACGGTGTTCATCCATCCAGGGTACCCGCCTTGGGGTCAAGCCGGACTGGAGCAGTACAACTTGGGAGCGCTTCTGGGTTATGAATTTGATACGGTTCTTTGTGCCACCAGAATGATTTTCGCAGGCATTCTTGACGACTATCCAAAAATCAAGTTCGTTTGGGCCCATCTCGGTGCTGGATTGCCGTTTCTAGTTCATAGAATAACGGCGCCTGTCGTCGAGCACCCGGAGAGAAACGACATCAAGGCCAAAAAGAAACCGATAGAGTACGTGAGGAAAATGTACTTCGACACAGCAACCAGTGATGTTGAGTCCACGAAATACGCTCTCCAGTGCACATATGATATGGTAGGGGAAGAAAACGTACTTTTCGGAACAGATTATCCATGGCACAGTTCCGAGTCCATAAAAGAGCTTAGGGGATCCATCATCAAATCAGATAGTCTCCCAGAATCCGCCAAGAGGAAAATCCTTGGAGATAACACCCGCAGAATCCTTAACTTGAATTGACGCCATCTTTATATGAAGAATTAGAGCAGAAGAGTGATGACGGAATTGCCAAATCCAAAAGCTAGAGTGGTCGGGCCGGTTGCATTCGTGGCTTTGAAGGTTGGGAGCGTTAAGAGAACGATTCACTTTTACAAAGATCTCCTAAAGATTCCCTTTCACGCGACTGAAATTTCAAACCATTATGAGGTTGACTGGCACGATCCCTACTTCCACATGGCAATTTTTCCGAGGGGAAGAGGAAAAAACACGATATCTAGGACAAAGACTTGGCTAGGATTTTCCGTTAAGGACCTTTCCTCGATTCATGAAAGATTGATGGCAGAAAACGTGAAGGTAATAAACGCGCCAAAGAAGGAGCACTGGGGGCTTACCGCAGATTATGAGGACCCTGATGGGAATGTCGTGGCTCTTACGGAACTCAGAATGACGCACTGAGCGTTTGCATCAGGCTGTCATCGATGAGATGAATAAACGATAATCAAGCTAGTTCAATGAGGGACTAGGAACCTATTCTCGCTGTTCTCCAGTTTGACAGAGGTGTGAAAATGTAATTGGAAATTGGCGACCTCCAAAGACTACTCTACGACTCGATTTGCCACAGACCAATGAACTTTTCCTTTGTGGATGATTACGTCTGCGGGTCCGCACGAATCGTTAGTCGAAGGGATGTTCAATGGTTGGAGAGGAGAGGGGTTAAGGCGATTCTCAGCTTGACACAGGATCCGATTCCTGGCTCATGGCTCGAAGGTTATGGAATTGATTACCTTCACGTTCCCGTAAAAAATCACGATGCGCCTACGAGGGAACAGTTAGAAGCTTGCGTTGACTTTGTTGAGAAGAACGTCAAGATGGCAAACAAAACCCTTGTGCACTGCGCTGCGGGAAAAGGTCGTACTGGCACAGTGATCGCGGCATACTTTTGTGCAAGTGACAACATCTCGGCTGAGAGTGCGATTGAGCAAATAAGGGCCAAGAGACCCGGTTCTATTGAACATGGTCCGAAGAGCGGCCAAGAAAATGCGGTTATTGAATTTTGCAAGCTTTCGGAAAAGAAGTTAGAAAAAAAAGGGACATGATATTTTCAATCTGGAAAGGAACAAGAATCTTGAATTCGGTCAAGCATTAGCTTGTGGCCTTAGTAGTTTCCTTCCCCTGTATCCCTCATGAGTCCCGTGCCAATAGAGAACTTCCGATTCTCCAAGCTTCCAGCAAAGATAAACTGGCTCGTTAAATCTCATTGAGGGGAAGTCAACAAGTCCCATGTCGGCATCTTTTAGTTCGATACCAAGCTCTGTAAGCTTTGAGGCTATGATGGAAAACCTGTCCAGCGCTGCCCTGTTTTCCCTCTCTGTGGTGATCAACCCGCTGTCCAGTTTTTTCTTAATGTCCACGATATCAGCTACAAGCTTTTGCACCTCCTGAAGCTTCCTGTTCGCTTCCCCGGGAGTGAAGAAATGAACCATGTGGTAGCTCAAGCCGATTACCCCATCAATAAAAAGATTACAGATGCGCAAGAGTCAAGCGCCCTAAATATCGATCGATACTTTATGCACTAAATCTATTAACGAAAGCTGCTATAGTCTCTAGAAAGATACCGGTTAAGAAACAGAAGCACTTGATGATTATTGTCATAGCTAACGGTATCTCCAGTACAAAAATTCACATGCACGAGCCTGAATTAGACAAGTTAATAGAATCAGTGTTCTCTGATTCGAAGGAAAGCGATGTCCGACCCAACTTTGGAGCAGCAGATGTTGAACCTTGGCTCGATCATTTCGAAAGGCGAATTCGGAATAAATTCTTCTTTCTCGATCGAGGAAGAAACCACCGAGCCGTTTCAGGTTAGAGCCGACTTGATCTCGACCGGAAGGACCTGCGTCATCGGCAGCAGCGGAAGCGGGAAAAGTTACACCGTTGGCGTCATATGCGAAGAGCTCTGCAGGGCAAGGGTTCCCTTCGCGATCATCGATGTGGAGGGAGAGTACTCCGGGCTAAAGGAGAAATATGAGGCGATCTGGGTAGGAGATGACAACGGCTGCGACCTGTACTGGAGTGAGAAGGTCGATCTGAAAAGGTTAGCAAAATACGCTCCCGACTGTCCACCAATAGTTTTCGATCTTACGGAAGCGAGCAGGCCCAAGGAGAAGGTAAATGAGTTTCTTGTCTCGCTTTATTATGAGGTTTCAAGGAGGAGAACACCGTATCTCGTAATTGTGGAGGAAGCGGACAGATTCTCTCCCCAAACAGGTGGCGAACGTTTGCAAGTAGTTGACGAGATAGCCCGTAGAGGGAGGAAGCGCGGCCTAGGCTTGATGCTTTGCACTCAGAGGCCGTCACTCGTCGACAAGAACATACTGAGTCAGTGTTCGAACCAAATGATTGGAAAACTCGTGATCAAGAACGATCTGAATTCGGTCGCTCAGTTTTTCTCTGGCAGAGATTCGACTAACGTACTAACTTCCCTGAAGCCGGGGGAATTTTTCGCGCTTGGGGGATTAGCTCGGGAGCCGACTAAAGTGAAAATAAGGGAGAGAGAGACTCGCCACGGGGGCATGACACCCACATTGAAACCCGCAGCTGTACGACCAACAGTAGACAAAATTCTCGAATCAATCCAGAACGGCGTCCCAATCGTTGCCCTGGATAGAGCTCAAGAGGTTACGATCGCTCTACCTCCGCAGAGGACAAGACGCGAGTCACCACCAACACCTCCAGCAATTCCGATAGTATCGGAAATTGATGTGACTGAAAAAATACAGGACACCTCAACTCCGAAACCTACTGGCGACCAACAGGTCGCGGAGCTCCCGATGGATGACTTTCTTGACTGGGACACAGGCAGAAAGGAAAATGGCGTACAAGGCCTCTCACCGCTGATCGAAGCGGAATCAGTTCCCGGCTTATTGAAGCTCGAGAAGAGCTACAAACTTTTCGGACAGAAGGAAAACGTAACGAGAGTTGGACTGGCATTCAGGCCACTCGTAGAGATAGGGGTACGAATACGATCTGGAGTACTCAAAAAGAAATTCGAGACAAAGTACTTCTTCATAGATGGCGTGAGCGCAAAACTCGTTGAACTTACAGACAGACTGGGCTATCGTAGCGGGGTAGAAAGGTTGCTTGGTCTGGATGAAGGCCAGATAATCATTCTCAAAACACTCTTTCCAGAAAAAGACTTGAGCGTAATAGAAATCGCGGGGGAAACAAGAAGGACCGAAGACGAGACCCGGAACCTGCTCAGAGGGCTTGCGTCTAAGAGGCTGGTTCGTATTACAAAGCTCGGTAGAGCTAAAGTGTACAGGCGGCTTATTGATGTTCCCAAAATAGATCTACTCTCCGAGCCCATGATGAGACTCAATGAACTTGATGCCACGGAGGACTTCAAACTCGCGAAATTGAAGGTAAGGGAAGATATGGTAAGAGAGGTTATCAAGGGAATGTGGAAAGGAGCCGACCTGGAGAGTTTTAGGCAGATTTACTATCCGGTGTATCTTGCCGAGGTACTGCTAAACAGAAGGAAGAGGTATGTTTGGATTGACGGGAGGACGGGCAAGGAAATCCAATTCTAAGCGATATCCGAAAGTCAACCAATTTGTCGCTTAGACGAACGATCTAGGAGAACGATCTTACCAAAATGAACACAGACCACGAACTACCTTCAGGCGTGTTTGAAGGACATCACCATTCTCACGAGCCGGGTCATGATGGCCACCACCACTTCGGTGCAGAGGTGCTTCCTCTGGAGAAGCAGCCTCTTTGGATAATGGACAATATCGAATTAAAGAGCGTAGGTATCGACATCGGATCCTCCGGGACAAGACTCGCTTTCTCAAGGATAAAATTGTGTAGAAGAGGACTGGATCTTTCAAGCAGGTACGAGGTAATTTCAAGGGAGCTGCTCTACAATTCAGACGTCAGATTTACACCATACACATCAAACTACGAACTTATTGATGAAATCTCTTTGAAGAATATTATCGATGAGGAGTATGCTGCATCCAAGATCGAACCGAAAGATATCGACACAGGTGCGATCATCCTAACGGGCGAGGCAATCAGAAGAAAAAACGCAGAAGCCATCGGAAATGTCCTCGCGCTAAAGGGCGGGCGATTCGTCACCGTAAGCGCGGGACATAACCAAGAAGCACTACTCGCAGCTCATGGATCTGGAGCGGTCGAACTCTCAAGGATGAGGAAGCGCAGACTGCTCAATCTGGATGTGGGTGGAGGAACAGCGAAGTTCGCTCTAATCGATGACGGAAGAGTAATAGAAACTTGCGCGTTGGGAGTGGGAGGACGACTCATGGTTTTCGATGAGGGCATGAGGATAGTTCGCTTGGAACCTAACGCGAAGTATGTCGCTGACCAGCTTGGTATAGATTGGAAGCTTGAGAAGAAAGTCACATTTGAGGAGGTCGAAGCTGTCTCTCAGTGGATGAGTCATGCCATACTCCAAGTTATGACCGGTGAAAATCTGCCGACACCTGTAAAAAAGTTGGCATTGACCCCACTGAGCCAATCCCTCACGCGGGGCATCAGGGGTGTGGTAGCGTCCGGTGGAGTTGGTGAATATGTTTACAGAAATGAGAGCCGGTACTTTAACGATCTCGCAAAAGGAATTGGAGAAAATTTGAACTCGGGGATACGTGAACTAGGGCTCGAACTTGTTCCGGGTTCCGAATGTATTAGGGCAACGGTCGTAGGTGTCTCGGAGTACACTATCCAGGTGAGCGGGAATACAATATACGTCTCAGATACGAACTTACTTCCTTTCAGAAACCTCCAAGTTCTCAAACCCAATTTTGATTGGCGAATTGGGTCGAAGATAGACAGCCACGCAATTACGCAGGCAATAAGGAAACATTACGCCATGTTTGACTTGACAGAGGGTGAGAGAGAGGTCGCTCTGATGTTTCACTGGAAGGGCGAACCTGCATACGAACTTTTGGAGATGTTCGTCGACGGCGTGTATCAGGGCATGAAGAAGAGTATAGAAAACCGAATTTCACTGATTCTAGTTTTTGACCAAGATATTGCAAGAACAATTGGCGCGATACTCAAGGAAGAAAAAAGAGTCCAGGGCGAAGTCATCTGCATTGACGGAATCCTGTTGCAGGATTTTGACTTCATAGACATTGGAAGGGAAATAGGACCCTCGGGGGTTGTCCCAGTCACTGTAAAGTCGTTGGCTTTTGAGAACACCGCTAAACCGAAAATAATAGACCCACATTTGCCATAATTTCCAGCTGAGGCCAAGTAGTCGGCTGCTATACTTTATTCGCTGGGCGTTTCGTTTTTATGGATGTATTAGCGATAGTTTGCCTCCGTGAAGATTACCGAGCGCCCCGCGAACAATCAAAAAAGGTGTATATCTTTAGAATTCTTCCATGAAACTTTTGTGAGATTTGCAAGAATCTGAAGAATTGACATCTTTTTAACCATGGGAGAAAGGCTAGCACGCATTGAACTATCTGTTAAAGAAGATCATTACTTACATTGCAGTTATAATCATTGTATCGCAACTGGATTTTTTCCTGCCAAGAATTGCTCCTGGTGACCCGGCTGCCATATTAAGTGCGGGGTCCGGTTCTTCAAACCAACAGGAAACTATTCAATTACTCAGGATTCAACTCGGCTTGAACAAGCCAGAAAGTACTCAATACTTAATTTACATGAAGGATATTTTTCTTCGCTGGCCTCCCTTCTTCGGCCTTTCCTTCAACTATTTCCCCACTCCAGTTACTCAATTATTCTTTTCAAAGATAGGTTGGACGCTTCTGTTGTTAGGCGGGGGCATTGTTATCGCTCTAGCAGCTGCTCTGATTCTGTCGGCCTTCGGCTCGCTGAGGCGAGGTGGAAAGGCCGAAGTCAGCTCAGTGTATGGGGCGATCATTTTGCAATCGACGCCAGTTTACTGGACTGGCTTGATTTTACTCTGGACGTTTGGAGTCACTCTGCACTGGTTCCCAATTTTCGGCAATGTCTCGCCCGTTATCGCACCAAAGTTCGATGCCGCCTATATTTGGTCAGTAGTTTGGCACTGGGTATTGCCTGTTCTCGCGATGGCGGGCTCGATGTTCGGGGAGATGTTCTTGATAATCAGAGGTTCCACGCAGGAAGTATTGAAAAGCGACTATCTTCTGGCGGCAAAGACACGAGGCTTGAGGGATAGGACTCTGTCGTTCTATTACGTTTTGCGGAATTCAATGCTCCCACTTGTATCGGTTTTGTCATTTTCGCTCGCGAGCCTCGTTGGGAGAGCAGTCCTAGTAGAATCTGTTTTCGGCTATAACGGCGTAGGCAGCTTGATTGTCGGAGCAATCTCAACACACGACTATCCGGTGATTGAAGGATCCCTTTTCCTGTTGACGCTTTTCATTGTAGCTGGAGGTTTGATAGGGGATCTGATCATTCTGAGAATTGACCCCAGGTTGAGAGCACAGAGGTAAGATTTTGAAATCAGAAAGCAAAAGTCACTCAGTAGCATGGGGCGTACTCACCTTCTTGCCCAGCACAATTCTTCGCAAGAGGGCTTCAACGGTGGGAGCCTGTATAGTTTTCGCAATAATTCTTTTCGTCGTCATTGGTCCACACTTTTGGAAATACGGACCCGAGCAGACCGGCACCAGCACGCTCCCATATGCTCCGCCTAGCTTGAAGCATCCTTTCGGAACTGATTTCTTGGGTCACGATCTAATGAGTCAGATTATGTACGGAGCGTATCCATCGCTACTCGTCGCGATAGTGGCCGCAATAGGGGCTGTTGCAATTGGCTTGTTAGTAGGCGTCTTTGCCGGCTATTACGAGAGGTTCGGATCTTTTCTCTCGGGCGCTACCGACGTTATCCTGACATTTCCAGCGCTTGTAATGATAATTCTTGTCTCGAGCCTGTTTCTTCCAACATCTGAATTACAGGCGAATCTGTTTATCGCTGGGTTACTCATAGTCTTCCTTTGGCCTTCCTCCTCAAGAGCGATCCGGGCCCAAGTCGCCTCTCTAAAGAGAAGACCGTTCGTCGACGCCCAGAGAACGAGCGGCGTTGGTAATTTGAGGATCGTATTTCGGGTGATGATTCCTGCCGTTTCTTCGATTGCGCTAGCCTACTTTATTATTCTCACTTCTGTTGGTCTTATTCTAACGACCGCACTCGAGTTTCTAGGGATTGGAAATCCCACGGTTGCAAGCTGGGGTAGCATATACTACTGGGCTCAACAGTACGCATTTGCTTCGGGAGCGTGGTGGTGGGTCCTGATTCCAGGAGTTTTCATTTCACTTTTTGTAAGCGGGCTTGCCCTAATAGGGTTTGCATTCGAGGAAGTATCTAATCCCAGACTGCGAGGATGAAAACTGGTATAATGCCTGATCTCCTTAGTATCGCTAATTTGTCTGTCGAGTACAACGTAGGTAATCGAGGGATCCTTGCACTCAATGATGTTGACGTACGAGTGCCTTCGAGCTCGTACACTCTAGGCATCGTAGGCGAATCAGGAAGCGGCAAGACAACGTTGGGTATGAGCATTCTGAATGCGATAGAACCGCCTGGTAGAATCAGGGCCGGAGAAATAGATTGGATGGGGGAGAATGTCCTCGCAATGAAAAAAGAGGAACTGCGGAAATATCGCTGGAAGGAAGTTGCAATGGTCTACCAGTCAGCAATGAACTCGTTAAACCCAGTCAAAAGGGTGTACGATCATATCGCAGAGGTCATTATGGCTCACACAAGCGTTCGAAAGGGAGAGGCCAGAAGAAGGGCAGTCCAGTTGTTGTCTGATGTTGGAATTAGCCCGGACCGCGCGAAGAGCTATTCGCACGAATTTAGCGGAGGCATGCGACAACGTGTTGCAATCGCGCTAGCGCTTGCGTTAGATCCGAAGCTTCTCATCGCGGACGAACCAACCTCAGCTCTCGATGTTGTCGTGCAAAGACAGATAATCGACCTGCTGAAGACCAAGATACAAGAAAGGCATCTTTCCCTTGTCTTCATTACTCACGAAATATCGCTTTTGCCTGGGCTCGTTGATAACATCATAGTCATGTACTCTGGCCAAGTTGTGGAGAGCGGCCCTACTCGAAAAGTCTTGTCCAATCCAAAGCATCCTTACACAGAAATGCTCGTGGGTTCCATCCTCTCCGGGGAAGAAAATCTCCTCGCCTATAAGAGGAGAAGCTTAGACGAAATTTCGGCACATGGCAATTCCTTGAATGAGTGCAGCTATGCGAATCGTTGCAAATACGTTTTTGAAAGATGTAGAAATGAGAGCCCAAGGCTAATGCCAATCGATGATGACAGATTAGCTTCTTGTCACAAGTACGCTTAGCTTTGGAGAATGGAGCAGAAAAATGTCCATAAGCTTGGAGCCCATCTTGACAGTCAAAAATCTCAGCGTGTCATTTTGGAAGCCAACTGGAATGTTTCGCCCCAAGCAATTGATCAAAGCCGTGGATAATGTTTCTTTTGAGGTTGGCAAGTCAGAATTTGTGAGCATTGTCGGAGAAAGTGGATCAGGTAAAACAACTCTCGCGAGATGCCTGATCGGTCTTCAGAAACCACACTCGGGCTTGATCAAATTTGGTGAAGATGAGGTTCCCAATCTGGGTGGACGCGGGCACCACAAATATCTGCAGGACGTGCAAATAGTTTACCAGGATCCGTTTGAATCTCTGAACCCTAGACAAGACGTTTTTACCACGATTGCTACTCCACTTCGCTTCCTTGCAGGCGAAAAGAGCAATCAGGTGCTACACGAAAAGGTCGCGTCTCTCTTGCAGGAAGTGGAATTGGATCCTGACCAGATCATGTACAGACTGCCGCACCAGCTAAGCGGAGGTCAGCGCCAGCGCGTGAATATCGCACGAGCCCTTGCGCCTAACCCAAATGTGTTGATTGCCGACGAACCGATTAGCATGCTGGACGCGGCCCAACGGCTGAACATTCTCTCTCTTCTCGTGCAGTTAAAGGCAAGGCGAGGGCTGACAGTCATAATGATTACACACGAACTTGCGAGCGCCAGAGCTACCAGCAACAGGATATTGGTCATGTATCGAGGAAAAATCGTCGAAATCGGGCAGGCAGAAGCAGTTCTTACAAGACCCCATCATCCCTACGTGGAATTGATTCTTTCAGTCACGCCGTCGCTCCGACGCATCAACGATCCCCAAACTTACAATATTCCGTCTGGAGATTCGATTGACAAAGATAAGTTGAACGGCTGCGTCTTTTTGCCGAGATGCAAGTACGCTACTGAAATCTGCGGAAAGGCAGAGCCACCACTGGAACAAAAGTCAAATCAGCACTACGCAGCTTGTTACAACCCGATTAATTAGAATATTTTCGTTTGAGACTAGTCCAAAGTCTTCATATAGACAAGTTAAAGACTGCATGGAGATCGAACCGAGGAAAGCGTTTCTAGAATGGCAAATTACGATTACGACGTTATTATCGCTGGAGGCGGAATGTCGGGACTAATCACCGCTGCCTCAATTGGTGTTCACTCGAAGCAGAAAGCAAAAGTCTTGGTCGTCGATAGAAATCCGCCGACCGAACCAGGCAAGAAGACAATCAACGGGTGGACTTGCGGAGATGCCGTGAGTAAGAGGAGCGTTGACTATATCTTCGAGAACCTTGGAATAAAGTATGGAATCCCCGAACTCGAGCACCCCGTCGAAGGAGTTCTCGTGTACTCTCCTGACCACGAGACGAAGGTGCTATTCGACGGAGAGGGATATACGCTAAACCGGAAATTGATGCCGAAAAGGCAAGTCGAGGACGCAAAAAAACTCGGTGCCGAATTTGCGTTCAACATAGCTATTGACGAGCTTTATGCCGAAGACAGTAAAATAGCCGGCATATTGGGCCGAGATACGAAGAACAATATACCATTCAAGAAAACCGCGAAAATAGTGATAGATTCTGCAGGCTCGGCGACGACCCTTCGAAGAACACTGCCGATAAAATCCAACATCGATATTGAAATCGACAGGGACGATGTTGAGAGTACGGGCAGGTACATTTACGATTTTGAGACCGGCGACGAGGACCGGACATGGTTTGATCCTCGATACGCGATAATACACTTGGACCAGTACCTTGCGGCGGGAGGCTACTGCTGGACTTTCCCAAAAGGGAAAAACAAAGTGAATATCGGTTTGGGCGTTCAAAAGAAAGCGCTAGATGCCCGCAACAGAAAATACGGAAAAAATGACAGCTTGCAAACCCTCATTGACGAGTATGTCAGACAAAACAAGGCGATGAAAAATCCAGTCCAGTCCCCCGACGAAAACGACGCAGGGAACACGAAGGGTAGCTGGCAGGTATCCGTCAGAAGGCAAAATGACTGTCTTGTGGCTAACGGTTATGCACTAGTAGGTGATGCCGGTTGGATGGCGAGGCCGATAGACGCAGGCGGCATGGGTCCAGCCATTTACGGGGGGGTTACACTCGGAAGGATTGTTGCGAAAGCACTCGAGACAAACGATGTCAGCGAGGCTGGCCTGTGGCAATACAATATCGATTACATGAAACTGTATGGCTTCCAGATGGCGAGCTTCGAAATACTCCGGAGATATCTGCAAACACTTTCAAACGAGCAGGTCAGCTACGGGATGAAATACTTCCTTTCTGAGGAGGATGTCCGCGCCATTGTAAACAGAGAGCATCCAAAGTTCAATAGATTAAAGTTCTTGAATCCGGCTATGCTTGCAAGAATAGCTGCGCATCCCGATCTTGCAAAGGGTCTCCAGTATACTGCGAAGAAAAGCGAGGCCTTGATCGAACACAATCTGAATTATCCCGATTCTCCCAATGGATTCGGGGAGTGGAAAAAGAAATTACTTGGCGAACTTCAGGAAGCTTATTCACGATTTTAGGCTTAATACTGCTGAACTTTTCGAATTTCGCAAGAGACTTCGTTGAAAAAGGTGATCACAACGTAGCAGTCACTTAAATAGAGCCTCCCGCCCTAACCCCGTACCTTCGTACCTGGTAACCACAAAAGACCTGAATTCATCGCCTTAGCTCGATTATTCTCTAATATACAATATTTGTAAAGAATCAATTGTTTTCATTGAAAATATCAATGAAATCATAGGGGTACCCCCTAGGAGGAGGATCGGAGCTAGCTAATGTCTTTCGAGTTAGAGCAGGTCTCAGGTACAGGTCTTTTGATCAGGTCTTTGGGAGATGTGGTCTCTAGCTACGGATGGGGCATTTTCCTCTTCTTCTTTAATTCGACTGGTTTCATCTCTCGTACGTGCTGCCTTTTTCCAGCAGCATGCTTCAAAAAATCTAGGTTGAATAAAGATGCAACCGCAGAACCTCTTACCTCATCGCTCCGGTCCTTGCTTGCCTTTACAAGAGCACTTCTAGCGGTTTCATCCCCTATCGAGCCGAGCGCGGCAGCTGACTCGTGTCTAACAATCTCAGAAGGATCGTGGAGAGCAGAATCGCATAGATAAGGCACCGCACTCTTCAGCCCCATCTGCCCCAGCGAAAAAGAGCATTCGTGGCGGATAAGAGGACTGGGGTCATTTTTCATCACATCTGCTAGGAATGGAACCGAACTTTCATCGCCAATTTCGGAGAGCACGGTGACCGCGTGTACCCTGACAACCAGTGATGGCTCGTTTTCCAAAACGTTGTTGAAGAAAGAAACGTCCTTCTCCTCGTATTTCGCTTCCATTTCTCCCAAAATATCGTACTGGCTGTCCAGATCTTTGCCAACAATTGTTTCTGTATATCTCAAGATTCGAGGCCTCCGAGACGATTCTTTTGAAAATGCGAATCGAAAAATCGCAAATAAATCTAGCGCAACGTTATATTTGTGATCATGCAAGAAAATTAACTAATTGGGAATTTATCATGCTCGTTGAGAATGCCTCCAAAGAGGATATCAGAAACATCCTGACGAAATACAACACAGTCGCGGTAATAGGAATGTCAAAAAATCCTGAAAAGGATGCGTACAGGATTCCTGAATACTTGATGAAGAACGGATACCGCGTAATACCTGTGAATCCTTCTACTGATGAGATTTTAGGGCATAGGTCGTTCAAACGGCTCCTCGAAGTTCCTTATGATGTGGACATTGTTGATGTCTTCAGACCCAGTGACGATATTCCGAATTATGTCTCTGACGTTATCCAAAAGCATCCGAAGGTTTTCTGGGAGCAGCTTGGGATACACAACCCGGAAGCCGAGGAGAAAATTGAATCGGCAGGCATCAAGGTCGTTTATGATCGCTGCATGCGCGAAGAACACGGAAAGTTGAATATCAAGGGTTAGTTTTTCTTGTCCAGAAATTTCACTAGTTCCTTGTATCTTCTCGTGTTCAGAATATCCTGCTTTCTTGCCCAGGCTCTCCTCGCCTGCCATACGCCGAGGCGCATGTATCCAAGCTCCTCCGGTCCGTGAGAGTCTGTATCTAGACTCAAAGTCAATCCAGCCTTAAGTGCTTCTCTGGCGTTTTCATCACTCAAATCTAGCCTGTTTGCATGACAGTCGATTTCGAGCAAAGTTCCAGTTTCGAGAGCCTTGTCCAGAACGGCGCGTAAATCGAAGCTATATCCGCTTCTCTCTAGAAGAAGCCTTCCTGTGGGGTGCGCAACAATATCCACACACTCGTTTTCCATGGCAGCCGTTATTCTCTTTGTCATCTTGCCGTAGTCATCTGTAAATCCTGTGTGTATCGATGCAAGAACGATATCAAGAGTCTTGAGAACGCTGTCGGGCATGTCCAGCTTCCCGTCGGACTTGATGTTTACCTCCGCACCCTGCATAATTCGAAAGTTTCTACCTAAGCTTTCGTATTCCTTGTTTAGTCTTTCAATTTCCTTCCGCTGCTCCTTGATCCTCGTTTCGTCCATCGAATTTGCTATCTTTAGAGATCCTACGTGATCTGTTATTGCGATGCATTCGTAACCTAGTTTGATAGCCTGCTCTGCCATAGCTTTCACATTATCCCTTCCGTCGCTCCACGAAGTGTGCATCTGTAGATCTGTTTTTACTTCGTCGAGTCTGAGAAGTCTTGGAAGGTCGTGCGATTGGGCCGCCCCAATTTCACCACGGTCTTCCCTCATTTCGGGCTCGATGTAGTCCATGCCGAGCGCATTGTAGATATCTTTCTCGGATCTGCCTGCCACCATCGTTTCGTCCGGCTTGAAAAGGCCGTACTCGTTGAGCCTGAGACCTTTCTTCATCGCAATCGTTCTCAGCTCGACGTTATGAGGTTTGGATCCCGTAAAGTAGAGCAGAGCCGCTCCCCAGGATTCTTCAGGTATGACTCTCGCGTCAACTTGAAAATTGTTCTGCATTTTTACCGAAGCCTTCGATTCGCCAGCCGCAAGGATTTCCCTGACCTCGTCCTGTTTCGTGAAGAACTTTATTGCGTCCGACGGTTTGTCAGTCTCTATCAATACATCAAAGTCGCCGACGGTTTCCTTCTTTCTTCGAAAGGAACCTGCTATTTCGAAGCGTCGAACACCGGGAATTTGTTCAAGGTGACCGACGACCTTTTCTGAAAGCTCAACCGCTTGGGCCAAAAGTATTCGCCCGGATCGTTGTTTGGCATTTGCAATTCTCTCCAATAGGGTTTGGTCTGACTTTATTCCGAGTCCCTTCACTGCGTAAAGCTTACCAGACTTTACTGCGGCTTCGAGGTCGTCCAAGTTCTTCACTTTCAACTGAGTGTAGAGAAGTTTCGCCGTCTTGGGGCCGATTCCTTCAACACGTTTGAGTGATGGAAGGTCGATAGGGAGCCTCTCCCTTGCCTTATCAAGGGCCTGCAACTTTCCTGTTCTAAGAATCTCATCTATCTTTCTCTCAATATTTTCCCCAATGCCCGGTAGATCTCTGAGGCCCTTTTTCTCCCAAACATTCTCGATTGGATCAAGAAGAGATTCGATCGTTTGCGAGGCCCTTCTGTAAGCTCTCGCCCGATATGGCTGGTCATCCTCGAGTTCAGTGTAGTCAGCGAGCTCGTCCAAAACCTGCGCGACGAGCGAATTCTTCAAGGG
>JASHPO010000059.1 GCA_030038075.1 Nitrososphaerales archaeon
CCAGTTCGGAGGAATATTTCCAGTGCTCGAAATCACTCGATAATATCGAAATAGCAAAAAGGCTCCGAAGGCAACCATTGCTACGGTGTGGATTTCGAAGCCCAAGAGTTGGAGGCTCGCAGAAGCTGAAATTATATTGAGCTGTTGGAAGGACCTCAAAAGTTCTGAAATAATCCAAATGATCAGGAAAATCGAAAGCTGAGCCTGCAGGCTCGACAAAGACTTCGACTTGAAAGCCAGTCTCACAAATAATATCAACGCGATTATTAACGCTACGGGTACAAGGTCTCCTGCAACATTTGCGTCGGGTATCGCTATCAAAAACATCGACAAGCCCATGATAGCATCGCTGTAGTACATCGCTATCCCAATTAGCATGACAGCTGACGCGAGATCGATGTATTCGGCCAATTCAAACTGGTTGAGCAGTGCGCTGATGTGATACAAACCGTGAAGGATGGCAAAGGCGGAGAGGAATACCGTCAGATCCCGAAGTGATTTTACTTTCAGCCCCTTTAGCAGCGTAAGCAATACAACGCCCGGGACTATCACCGAGACCGCGCTTATGATGCCCAAAGCTTGATCTAGCGTAATCAATCGGCTCGCGTGCCTCTGCTCTAATTAAGTATGTCTCTCGTGGAGGTGCACTATATCAACGTATTTCGGACTAACAGAGCCGATCCGACGGCAAATCGTCGGCTTGAATTCCTTTCATGCAGACGTATTGTGAAATTGCTCTGAGGATCTGAGCAATCGCAGCATCCTAGCCGGACACCTCGAGATATTTTCTAGTAATTCTGTCGATTCGTAAGCGTCATCTTCGAATGTACTTTGAAAAGGTACTGGCATCGATGTCCATTCTGAGATCGGAGGGATCTAGCCTAATTGGGTGAGAGCCGTGGACGGGATTCGAGCCCGTGACCTATTGCTGTCTTCGCATTTTACGTTGCTGGTAAAATAGCGTACGAGGCAATCGCTCTGGCCAGGCTGAGCTACCACGGCAAGTTATTGGACAGATCGTGCTCAAGATATTATATAATCATAATGAGAACGCTAGAGGCAAAGTCGAGCGGGCTAGAGTTGGCAATAATTACTGTTTCCGGCGTAAGGGGCATAGTAAATAAAGATCTCAATGTTGCAGAAGCTTCGAGCCTAGCGCTAAAATTTGGCAATTACTTGAAAAGCGGCAAGATAGCAGTCGCAAGCGACACTCGAAAGACTGCTCCGATTTTGAAGGGTGCAGTAACCTCAGGACTGGTTGAAGCAGGCTGCACTGTTTTTGATCTCGGCTACTCGTCAACCCCGAGCGTGTTCAAGGAAGTTTCCTTTCGAAATCTGGACGGTGGAATCATGGTAACTGCCTCGCACAATCCTCCAGATTGGAACGGAATAAAATTCATCACAAAGCCGGGCAGAGGCATTTTCGAGGACGAGCTGGAAGCGATCCAAAATGCTTCTGAAACATATTCTCCTAAGATCGGCCGCGTTTTTTCCAACAGACCTGTTTATCTGGAAATTCTTCGAAATAAGGCTGGGAGTGATTCCGCAAAGGGAGTCAAGGTCGCACTAGATCTGGCTGGAGGTGTTGGCTCGTTGTTCATTCCCAGTCTCATCAGCTATCAGGGTTGCACCGTGCACGCGATTCACGGAACTCCGGGAATCTTTCCAAGGATCATAGACCCGACGGTAGACCCGCTGACTGCTCTCTCTGAGATTGTTGTTTCATCCTCCTGTGATGTGGGCTTTGCCTTTGACTGCGACGCGGACCGTTTGGTGATAGTCGACGAGAGCGGAAGGAAACTGAACGGCGATGCCACTCTTTTGATCTGCCTAAGGTATTTTCTGGAAAATTCGAGAAACAGGAAGGTCGCTGTAAGCGTTGATACAACACAGTCGGTTGAGGATCTTGTTCGAGAATACAACGGGAAAATAGTCCATTCGAAGGTCGGAGAACCCAATGTCGTGAGAAAAATCATTGAAAACGACTGCGGCGCGGGCGGCGAGGGCAGTTCCGGTGGATACATCGAACCAGGTTTCGTCATGTGCAGGGATGGAGTTTACGGCGCAACCACAATTACTCGGATGATAAAATCAGAAGGCTCGCTAAAGGATCTTCTTTCCCAATTTTCCGTCTATTACCAGGACCGCGGTAACGTCAGAATTGATCGGAGCCACGCGCCACTGATACTCAAGCAAATCGTCGAGGCGGAAAAGGGAGCAGATTTGACCGATGGTGTGAAGATTTATCCGGGCGAGAAGTCTTGGGTGTTGATCAGGGCGTCTAACACAGAAAACGTCATCCGGGTATCGGCGGAGGCCAGAAGTCAGGAGACGGCAAAAGACCTTGTCAGCAAATATTCGAAAAGTATCACGGAAATTGCCGGGACTCTGGAATTCGACGCACTGAGTTGGAGATCGAGCGACACTGGCAAATACACTTGACGAAGAGAAAATTATCAAGCTTATCTGGAATAGGATAGGTAGTGCAAAACGTGACCCTTTTGACGAAGACGCGGCCTGGGCTCGGAATTCTTCGAAGAGATTTGTCGTCGCCAAATCCGATATGCTCGTGGCATCGACTGACGCACCAAGGCAGATGAGTCCCGCCCAAATCGCGAGAAAGGCAATCGTATCTTCTGTCAGTGACTTTGCGGCTAAAGGAGTCAGGCCCAGTTTCGCACTAATCTCACTCGGTTTTCCACGGGCCTGGGCGAACCGGAATTATCTTGATGGATTGTCATCAGGATTCTCGGTTGCTCAAAAAGAGTACGGGTTGAGGATTCTCGGGGGCGACACCAATTCGACCACCCGAGATCCTGTGATTGATTGTACAGTCTTTGGACTGGCGGATCGTATAGTTCAGCGAAGCGGTGCTAAAGCAGGCGATTTTGTTGCAGTTAGCGGGAGTTTCGGTCATCAGGCGGCGGGCTTGCTCATTCTGCTCGGAAAGGCGAAGTCAAAAAACGCCTCGTTCAAACGAAAGGCGATCGATTCCGTCCTGAAGCCCAAGGCGAGACTCCAATTTGGATTGAAAGCCTCAAGGTTTCTTACCAGTTCTATTGATTCTTCGGACGGACTTGCCATCTCCCTTTACCATCTTGCTGAATCAAGCAACGTCAAAGTTGTTCTACACAGAATACCTTTCACTGAGGAATTGATTGATTTCGCCAAGGAGAACCGTATCAAAGCCAGTGACCTTGCATTTTTCGGTGGCGAAGAATTTGAGCTAGTCTGCACATTCAATCCCAAGTATGAGAAAATTCTTTCAAGGTTGGGCATGATTACGATTGGAAAAATTTTGCCTACGCGCAAACCCCCTTCGGTAATATTCGAGGGGAGTAAGGTTCGGAGAAAGGGCTGGCTGCACTTCAAAAGTTAGCTCGACTTGATCGCGTCTTGTACCATCGATTCGTATTTCCGGTACATCGATTCCAGCATTTGTTCATTGTCAGATTCTGCAAAAACTCTGATCAAGGGTTCTGTTCCGCTCGGCCTCAATAGAATCCAGCTCTTGTCGTCAACCCAGATTTTGAGACCGTCCGTACGGTCGATTTTTCCATGCTCCGTGCTCTCGGATTCCAGAATCGCCATCACCTGCTTTTTCTTTTCATCAGGGCATTCAAATTTGCTCTTCTTCTGATAAAACGTTTGCAGTTCTCCTATTGCCTTTGAAAAACTGACCTTCTTGTAGGCAAGAGCTTCTAGGACTAGTGCCGTCGTCATAGCCCCGTCCCTGACCGGAATGTGCGGTCCGTAGAAAAAGCCCCCGTTTTCCTCTAGCCCCAGCGCTGCGTTGTTGTTAATCATCGCCCTTGAAACATCAACACTTCCTACGGTCGTCCAAATAACACGCGATCCGTGTTTTGCGGCGACTACTCCAACAAGAGATGAGGTGCTCACAGTTGTCGCAACGAGTCCTCCTCCTTTGGAGGTAAGAAGGTGATCTACTAACATCGAACCCGTTCGGTCACCCCAGTATATCACTCCATTCTCGTCGCAGAAGAGACTCCGATCTCCGTCACCGTCGTATGCAACACCGAGGTCAGCACTGTAGGAACGAACTGCGTCCGCCAAATCTCTCAACACCTGCGGCGTGGGCTCCGGACCTCTGCCGGGAAAATTACCGTCCGCCTGACCGTTTACGGTGATAACCTTACACCCTAAGCGCTCGCAGAGATACGGCGCCGTAACTACTTGAGCTCCGTTTCCACAGTCAAGCACTATCGTGAACTTTCTCTCTGATATTTTTGGAATATTGACCTGAGACATTATTCCGCGGATGTAATTTTCTACCACCCTCGTTTCCGTTCCTAGTTTGCCTACCGATTGCCAATCGGCGCGATTGTATCTCCTGTCGCTGTAGATGGATTCGACTTCTGACTCCGATTCGCGTTGAACCTCTACACCGTCAGGCCCGACGAGCTTGATACCATTGTACTGCGGCGGATTGTGCGATGCCGTAACTATAATTCCGCCAGAGTACCCGAGCGTTCGCACGGCGTACTGATGCGCGGGCGTCGGAGCAAGGCCAGCTGCGTTGGCGTCGCTACCGGCAGAAAGGACGCCAGAGAGAACAGTCTTGCTCAGAGCAGGAGACGAATTTCTAACGTCATGTCCCACAAGCACTGGTTTGCTATTCCCCAGGTAAGTCGCGATGGATTGAGAGATTTCACTAACAAATTCCAGCGAAAGATCTTTTCCGGGGACGCCTCGGATTCCATTTGTTCCGAAATACTTGCGGGAGACTGAAGACATATTCGGAACAATTTCGACTTTTGGCGTTCTTAAGAATTCGCCGAGCGAGAACGCGTTCTGTAAAAGGAAGTGTCAGAATCCTGGATGAATGGTGGGGTTAACCCCAGAACCAGCCCTTGTCTTCACAGGAGAGCTCTGTACCGCAGACATTGCATCGCATATGGCAAGACTGGATCGAGACCATCTCGTTGTTACAGAGAGGACAAGCAACGGGCTTTTGATCGCGAGCGTCCGCTTGAGTCTGCATTTTATTTCATCTCTATAGAATTCATGGAAAATGAACGATATATCCATTTGCCTGATCAATCTCATGTGAAAAGTCTGCTATGGCGCGGCGATTTCTCTAACAATTTCCGATGTAAACTGGCCTGTGCTGGCGTTCCCGCCCAAGTCCGTTGTTAGCAATTCTTTCTCGCCGCTGGCCAGAATTTTGGTAACTGCGTTATCGATTGTCGATGCACATCTCTTCAGAGATTCATCCCCATTTCTTGAATGCAACCATTCAAGGAGCATTGATGTCGAAAGAATCTCCGCAACGGGATTTGCTATGCCTTTTCCCGCAATGTCAGGCGCGCTTCCATGAACCGCTTGAGCCATCGCATATTTTTCACCCGAATTCAGAGATGGTGCAAGCCCGAGACCACCGACTTCGGCAGCCGCAACATCGGAAAGAATATCGCCGAAGAGATTTGTTGTTACCAGCACATCGAATTTCTCGGGAGAAAGTACTAACTGCATCCCGACTGAATCAACCAGTCCGTCGTTCAGTATTATATCCGGGAATGCCTTCGAGGCTTTTCGAACTTCTTCCAGAAAAAGACCGTCGCCTTCGATCAATACATTGGATTTGTGAACGGCAGTTACAAGTCTCTTCGATGCTCTAGATCTCGCCAAGCTAAAAGCTGTTTCCGAAATTCTCTTGCATGCCCTACGCGTGACAACCCTCAATGATAGTACTGTATCCTCGTCCGGCCAGAATTCACCATATCCCTTGAACAAGTTTCGATCGGGGTAAAAGTCTTCAGTGTTTTCTCTTACAATGACAAAGTCGATTTTTTTAGAACCTTTGAGGAATGATTTGACCGGTCTTATGTTGGCGAAGAGATCAAAGCCTTTCCTAATTTTGCCCGAAGCCATGGGATAATCTTTGTCGTCCTTGGGGTAGGACCCAGCTTCGAGCGGACCGAGTATCCAACCATCGCACTCGCTCATTCCTGCCAAAGTATCAGGCGGAAGAGTGCGGCCGAACTTTCTGTATGCCTGCCAGCCGATGGGGAAATCCAGGAAAGTGATGGCAAGAGAATTATCTTCTGCAGCGGCAGTTAGAACCCTTTTTGCGCTGTCTACGACTTCTGGACCGATCCCGTCACCGTTCAGTATAGCAATCTTGTACTCACGAGTCATGCGAGAAGCAGATCGCCGTACTTTTCGACGTACGCCAGGAGGCCTCCTTCGTTCAATATTGCCTCCATGGTTTTCGACATTCGCGGAAAGGTTAGCTCAAAGTTCTTTGTTTTGTCAACGACCTTCGAGTTTGAGAGATCGAGCTCCAGAATGTCGCCTTCGGAAATTCTTGCCGTATCGCAGATTATCGCTGGCATCCCGATATTGATCGCGTTCCTATAGAATATCCTAGCAAAAGACTGGGCGAGAACTGCCCGCACACCGCACATCTTGATGACAAGCGGGGCCTGCTCGCGGCTCGATCCCATTCCAAAGTTCTTCCCGGCGACAACGAAATCTCCTTCTTTTACTTCAAGAGGAAATTCCTTTCTCGCGTCCTCCAAGGTGTGCTTTGCGAGTTCTGGAAGGTTCGACCTCAACCCGACGTACCTTCCAGGCGAGATCTCGTCGGTGCTGATGTTGTCGTTAAATTTCCAAGATCTTCCCGCCATGTCGCTCACCCACCTAGAGAAACTGTCTCGGATCGGCAACGTATCCGCATATCGCGGTTGCGGCCGCGGTAGCTGGAGAGCCCAGATAAGTTTGTGCCTTCGGGTTGCCTGTTCTTCCGGGGAAGTTCCTATTCGAACTGGAGAATATCACGTCGCCGTCAGCTGGAATCCCACCCAGCGCCCCGAAACAAACGCCGCATCCGGCCGGAGTCACGACCGCGCCAGCATTCACGAGGGTCTCCACGATGCCTTCCCTGACACAACGAAGATAGACTTTCTGCGACGACGGCGTTACGATTAGCTTCAGTCCCTTTGCCTTGCGCCTGTCCTTGAAGATTTTTGCGACTATTCTCATGTCTTCTATCCGGGTGTTCGTGCAACTTCCGATGAAGACCTCATTCACCTTGACATCTCTTACCTCTGAGATCGGTCTCACATTGTCTGGGGAACTCGGCAGCGCTATTTGCGGTTCTAGCTCACTGGAGTTGACGGTGATCTCCGACTCGTACACGGCATTGTCATCCGCCCTAATTTCCTTCCACTTGTCTTCTCGATCGAAATCCCTCAGATATTGCCTCGTCCTCTCGTCCGAGGCTACGATTCCGGTTTTTGCTCCTGCCTCCACTGCCATGTTTGTCAGGGTGAGCCTCCCATACACGTCGAGCTCGTTGATCGCCGTGCCTTCAAATTCAAGCGACTTGTAAGTCGCCCCGTCCGTTCCAAGCATTGACAGCGTCTTCAGGATAAGATCCTTTGCGAACACTCCTTTCGGGCTGTGTCCCGTAACATTCACCTTCATCGACTCTGGAACTCGGAGCCAGGTCTTGCGGAGCTTCATGGCAACCGCAATGTCGGTTGCGCCCATTCCGGTCGCAAAAGCGCCCAATCCGCCCGAAGTGCAGGTGTGCGAGTCAGTGCCCACTATCAAATCGCCCGGCGATGAATAGTCCTCAGCCATGACCTGATGACAAATGCCGTTCCCCGCGTCGGATAGAACCATGCCGTTACTCATTGCATAGTTTCTCACGGTCGCCTGGTCGTTCGAAAGTTCCTTTGTTGGGCTCGGGACTGCGTGGTCGATAAAAAATATGGTTCGGTCCTTCGCGGTTTCAATGTTTCCCGCATTTAGCTTGTTGACCTGGTTGATCAGCAAAGGGCCCGCCGCATCGTGACTGAAGGTATAGTCCACCTTGACTATTACCACTTCTCCCGCCGATACCGTTCCCGCCGCCGTGTGCGATCCGATTATTTTTTCCGCTAGTGTCTTTCCTGTCATTCCTATTCACTCATTTTTCCTTTCCAAAATCGAAATCAGTTCCTCGCTCGAGTTTACGATGATCATCGTGCACGCGAATATTTCGTTAAGACTAACCTGCTCATTCGCAGTATGTGAGAGTTTCGCATCGCCGGGACCGTAGGTTATCGCGTCAATGCCGTAGTTTAACGCGTAAGTATTCATGTCGCCAGTTCCGGACTTTGTAACCAGCATGGGCTTTTCGCCACTTTTCAATATTGATCGGCTGACCGCTCGTACCAAAGGAGAGTCCAGTCGGACGCGGTACGGTTCAGTCGCATCGGTAAGATTGACAGTGATTTTCGCTTCAGAATTGACTTTCTGAAACGCTGAGATAACCTTGTTTATTTTTTCGACCGCCTGACTGTTCGAAAATCCGACTGGTGTTCTAACATCTATAGTTGCCCTAACTCTTCCCGGAATAACGTTGTGAGCTGTACCGCCACTTATTTCGGTCAAGGATGCAGATATCCGGCTAGTTGAATCGCTATTGACTGCATCTAATTCTTCTTTGATCGAATTATAGATCTCAAACAAAAGTTCAGCAGAGTTGGTCGTGAGCTTGGGAGCGCTCGCGTGAACCTCGGGCGTAAGCACTTCAAGCCGGATGGTGACGTGTCCTCTGTATCCCACCGTAATTCTGGCCACTCCCCCGGGCTCGCCAAATATCGCGTAATCTGACCTGATTCCATTCTTAATCAATTCCGCTAGGCCTACGCTCATCAGCTCCTCTCCGGTCACTGCTGCAAAGATGAGCTTGGCGCGAGTCTTCGATGCGGAGAGATCTTCGAACGCGTAGAGGAGGCTGAGCAGGGGACCCTTTGCGTCACAGGCTCCGCGTCCGTGCAACATTCCGTTTTCCTGCTTTACCGGGAGTCCGCCGGGCACGGTATCCATGTGACCACACAAGAGAAGTGAAACGCTTCCAGCACCGTTCTGACAGACAACGTTCCCCGCGGCGTCAGTTTTGGGCTGAAAGCCCTTGGAAACAAGCCTGTTAGAAATTAAATTAGCGAGCTCGCTCTCCTCTCCAGATGGGGAATACGCAGAGATAGCTTTCACGGCGAAATCGATCCTCTCTTGCCGGTGGTCATTTCCCAATAATCAGTCCACCTAGTCTCTGGATCCTTCGATCATAAAGTCAAGTATCATCCCTGGAATATCGACCCCGCTCTGCGCCATGACGTTCTTGAATTCAGTCGTGTTGTTGACCTCATGGACCAGGAGCCCATTTTCCTCCGACTCCATCAAGTCCACGCCGTAAATTCCACGGCCGAACGGTCTGGAGGCTTTTACGCAGAGGTCGTCGAGCTCTTTTGTTATCTTCAGGTTTTCAGATTTCCCTCCACGAGCCGTATTCGTTCGCCAATCGTTCGTTGTCGAAATTCTATAAATCGCAGCCACGGTCCGATCTCCGACGACTATAGCTCTGATGTCGCGCGGAGGTCTCTTGACTTTCTCTTGGAGATAGTAAACGTGGTATAGTGGAAACATCTCCTCCCTGTCTTCTATAACGCTCTTTGCCGCATCGACATCGTTTAGAAGTGCGACAAGCCTCCCCCAGCTTCCGATCGTGGGTTTTAGCACAGCAGGATATCCGAGTTCTTCCAGCGCCTTGAGTGCGGCGTCGCGCGTAAAGGCGATTTTCGTCTTCGGCGTAGGTATTCCCTGCTTCACTAGTGAGATCGTCATGAATAGTTTGTTCCCGGTAATCAATGCGGAGTTTAGATCATTTACAACCCTAGCTCCCCCGTTCTCCAGCGCTGCGGTGAGATGCAGGTTTCTAAAGTAGGAAGCGCACCTTTGTAGGACAACCGAACCGAACCTTTCTTGAATCTTCGAATCCTCGGTAAGATCAAAGTAGAGATCCTTCGAGTCGAAAATCTTGAAGTCGATTTTGTCGCTGCGTTTTTTTGCAGCTTCGATGATGGTTTTTTCTTCGAGTCTAACGAGATCGTAGACCATCGACATTCGTCGGGCCAAGGAGACTTCTATTCGCCCCAGTCTTCGCCTACGGATTCGGCGGGCTTGATCGTCTTCTCGCCGCTCTTCGAAATGTCCAGTTCAAACGAAGTACCGCAATCAGGACAGGTCACAATCTCGCCGTCTATAGCGTCATCAGGGATCTTGATTTCCGCCGTGCATTCGAGACACTGCATTTTTCTAGTCGCTCCACATCCAATTTCTAGCTATCTTGAAGTTGTCGGAGCAACTTTTTCCGAAGAGCTGACCGCTTCGGCCTCCAGTTTGTCAGTCAATCCCAATTCAAACAGGTCGCCTATTCGCAAATTTTTGAGACCTTGAGCGAGTCTCTGACTGGTCTCCGGCGTTGGCTCGAGCCCGAAAGTCTTCAAAAGAAAGGCCGCTCCGTTTTTTCCAGAAAGTTCTCCGAATACAACACGCCTCGAGTTTCCGACCGCTCTCGGGGAAATGAGCTCGTAGGCGTGTGGATTTTGGATAATCGCGGCAAGATGTGTGCCCGCCTTGTGGGTGTAGGCGTTCTTTCCCACCAGAGGAGCGTTGGGAGAAACTACCGTGTCGGTATAATTCGAAACCAGGTCTGAAAGTTCGCTGAGCATTTCATATCTGAACTGGCGCCTTAGCCCGTACAGCAGACGCAGCGTCATCGTGGTCTCCGCAAGCGAAGCTATACCGACGCGCTCGCCGATTCCATTTATTGTCACGTGTATCTGATCTGCTCCCGCTTCGACGCCGGCCAGAGAATTTGCAAGCGCGAGTCCCAGGTCGTTGTGGCAGTGCATGTCGATCGGCACCTTCGTGACGCTCTTTGCATTTTCGACCAGTCTTTTCATTCCGATAGGTAGCATTATCCCGACGGTGTCAGGGATGCTGATTCTATCTGCTCCAGCTTTTGACACTTCCGACAGAAAGCGCTTGAAGTATTCGGGGTTGGCCCTGCTAGCGTCCTCCAAGGTGAAGCGAAGCTTCAAACCGTGGCTTTTGGCGTACTCTATCGCCCTAATAGAGCGGTTGAGCGCTTCATCCCTAGTGATGTGCAGCTTGTTTTTGAGATGAATGTCCGAAATAGAGTGGTACATCGCAACCCATTCAACGTCACACTTGCGACCGATTTCGATATCTTCGGGAAGGGCGCGCCCGTGGGATACTATTTTGGCGGAAAAGCCCGCCTTTTTCATTTCTACAAGCGACTCGCGGTGAGTTTCCGAGATGATCGGACTGATCTCGATGAAGTCGACTCCGAAATAATCCAACATCCAGGCAATCTGAAGCCTCTGTCTCTTCGTAAATGAAATTCCCACGCCTTGCTCCCCTTCTCTGAGCGTAGAGTCGAGTATCTTGACCTCTTTGAGACCGGCAGGCCTATCTTTCGCGTTGAGTACGTTGGCGTAATAGTTAGCTTCGGAATCCAGTCCGTCATTGTCTTGAACGAGCATTTCACGATATACGCAGAACTACTGCGAATATAATGCTATTCACTGCGGTTTCAGCGGACTACCTTCAGGACTACGACGGTATTCGTATCATCTATGCCCGAAAGCTTGCGAATTTCGTCTATGGTTCCGTTGATCTCCGCTATATTCGAACCGGAAACGATCACAGCAATATCATATTCTCCAGTGATCTCGTAAATCGAGTCAACGCCGTTCATCCTTCGGAGTTTTCCTGAAATCTCCGACGTTGGGGAGCTGGGATTCACCGAGAGAAGGCTGATAGCATTTGCCTGGGGGCCAGTATTTGTCTCGATAGTGAACTTTGAAATCGTGCCGGTTTTGATCAGGTTTGAGACTCTTCTTCTAATCGCAGCTTCGGAGAGATTCACCGATCTCGCGATCTCCACGAACGAGGTTCTGCTGTCTTCTCGCAGTATGCTGAGAATCTTCTCGTCCACTTGATCTATAGACTTGCTCAATCCAGCACCACGCTCTCCATCTGCTTTTTCGGACCCTGACTTTCGATTTCACTGAATATCAGATCCAATTCCCGGGCAACCTTGTCAATCTGATCTCTTGTAATGACCAGCGGTGGCAGGAATCTCAAGATGTTTAGACCAGCGTAAAGCAAAATCAAGTTGTGCTCGAATCCCTTCATGATGACGTCTCTGACCTGAATCTTTAGTTCGGCGGCGAGCATCAAACCCTTGCCTCTGACTTCTCTTATAATACTGGGATGTTTCGTTTTGAGCCACTCGAGTTTCGCCGCAAAGTAGCTTCCATCCTCGATCGCTTTCTGAAGGATTTTTTCGTCCAGCAGGAATTCAAGAGAGGCCATCGCCGCTGCGCAAGCAAGCGGGTTTCCTCCGAAAGTACTGGAGTGGTCTCCAGGCTTCAGCTTTGAAGAAATTTCTTCGGTTGTCGCAGCAAAGCCGAAAGGAACTCCACCCGCAATCCCCTTGGCAGCAGTCATGATGTCCGGCGATACATTCCAATTCTCGCATGCCCAAAGCTTCCCGGTTCTGCCGAAGCCCGACTGCACCTCGTCGAACACTAGCATCGCGCCCTTTGTCTTTGTTATTTCTCGCAACCCGGAGAGAAACCCTTCCGGCGAAACGTGAATGCCCCCCTCGCCCTGAATAGGTTCAACGATGACAGCGGCGACGTTTTCGTCGATCATCTCTCTTGCCTTCTCAATATTGCCGTAAGGCGAAAACCTGACCGATTGCACCAAAGGTTCGAAGGGTTTTCTGTATTTTTGGTTCCACGTGACCGAGAGCGCGCCGAAAGTCTTGCCGTGAAAGCTTCCGGTAAAGGCTACAATGTTCTGCCGCCCTGTGACCTTTCTCGAAAATTTGATCGCCGCTTCGGTTGCCTCCGCCCCGCTGTTGCAGAAAAACAGCTTCGTCAGATTTGGTGGGAGATTTTTCGACAAAAGATCCAGGTATCTAGCTCTTGTATCGTTGTAGAACGATCCATGACAGATTAACAGTTTCTTTGCTTGATCTGCAACCGCCTCGCTAACTCGAGGATTCGCGTGACCTACAATCGCGACCCCATATCCTCCGGCGAGATCGATGTACTCATTGCCTTTTTCGTCGTAGACAAGAGCGCCACTTCCGCGGACTATCTGGACAGGGAATTTCTGATATACTGGGATTAGGTGCTCGTCTTCACTCATTTGAAATCACGGTTCCATTATCCTCTAGGGCACTCGCGAGCGGATGATCTTTTAGTCCCGAGGCTATCACCGATTTTTTCGCGCCCATCTCGACAGCTTCAACCGCCGCCATTACCTTCTGATTCATTCCAGGTCCAATTCTTGGCACAGCTTTGCTAGCCTGCGCTGTGCTGAGCCTCGTTGCCACTTTACCGTCCAATATTAGTCCCTCCGTATCAGTAAGGAAGATGGCAGCATCTGCTTTTAGCGCGCCTGCAACGTGAGAGCATGCCCTGTCACCATCGACGTTAAGAAGATCGTATTCTTCGCTAACCGCGACCGGCGATACTATCGGAACAAAACCCGCGCTCAGTATAGTTTCAAGAATGCCCGTGTTAACAACAGTAATCTTTCCGGTATAACCTCCGTCGATCATAAGTTTTCTGCCGCGATCATCAACACTGACAAGTTTCTTTTTCCGAAGCGCGCTAAGCAACTTGCCGTCGGTTCCGGTCAGAGTTACGGCGTTGATTCCATTTTTCTCTAGGGTTAGGGCGATTTGCTTCGCAAGCATTCCAGACATCACCATCGTGAAGATTTCTGCGGTCTCCTTGTCTGTGTAACGGCTCTTTATTCCCTCTGGTGAAGTGATGAATTCCTGTTTTTTGCCCATCTTCTCTGCAATGGTCGTTACCTGATCACCTCCGCCGTGAACCAATACTAAGCTAGTTCCGCTGGATCTTTGATCCTTGATGTCTTCAATTATCGAAGGATTGATACCGTCGATGACGCTTCCGCCTATCTTGCAGACAACAGTGGCCGTCATATCGGATGCAGTCCCGGAAACAGAAGGCCTTCGCCCTCTTCAAACCCGGACATCAAGTTCATGCACTGGACGCCGTTTCCGGCAGCTCCCTTCATGAGATTGTCAGTTGCAGAAATCAAGAGCAGTCGGTTCAGTCTCTCGTCTATCTCAAACCCGATGTCGCAAAAGTTCGAACCAGACAATATCTTGGGATCCGGGTAATGGGCGAGCCCTTTTTTGTCTTTCACGAATCGAACAAAC
>JASHPO010000060.1 GCA_030038075.1 Nitrososphaerales archaeon
AAGGGTACGTCCCAATTCAGCCCGTAAAGAAGGAGAGCTTTTTCACCAGCCTCCACAACCGGCTTGCGATTTTTCGAGTGATAGACCTGCTTTTCGCGAATGTTTGGCTGTACTGTTTGCTTGTGTTTTACACCAAGCAGCTCCGCAGAAACCAGAAGATCCAGATACTTGCGCAGGGTCTTGTGAAATTCCAAAACACCCTCTGCTGATAGCTCTGCAAGAATTGTGTTAAAGGTCGGCTCCTTTCTTTCGCTCTTAAGCCGATTCACGACATGCAAAATCTCCGATAAGACTGCCGGATTATTTTTCCTCTTCAAGCGCTGGTGGGGCGATTGCAGAGCCATTTTACAAGTATCCTATGTATAGAACGATATAGGATATAAGCTATTTAAACCAGCAAGAATCTGGGAAAAACAGAACGAGAAACTTAGCGTCAATGATCGTTATCGCGATCTTCCCTTATGAGTTTAGTTGCAGCTATTGGCTCTCCCTGCCCCAAAATTTTGCCTACTGAATCGGACTATCTCGCCGAAACCTGCGGGGTCACTTTTCCAAGTGTCATGATTGTACTCCTTTGCAAATCCATCCATCTTAGAGCCGATTATTTTCATTACTAGTTCATCTAGCCTCATGCCAACTATTCGAGCGAGTTCTCGATACACTATCCACTTTGACACCTCACTTCTGAAATCCCTGTATGGAAAGGGAAGACAGAAACTTCTATTTTGTGACTAGCTTTACTTTTACCAAGGGATCAAATTTTAGAAAGCCTTTGTCGGATGTGAGCACGACTTCCCCTTGCGAAAGCGCGGTTGCGGCTATCAATTCATCCGCATCGGAGGATGTCTCTCCCTTCCTACTGAGTTCAAAATACAGTTTCAAGTACGCATGAGCCACGTCTTCGTCGACATCCACAATCTCAAAAGCTTGCTGCAACAGGCCTGCAGTTTTCTCTCTCTTTTCGGCGTCCTCTATTCCTCGTAACACTTCGATCAGTGTGATGATTGATATCGAACCTTCTTCAAAATCTCTTTTCTTCCGTATCGCCTGAATCAGTGCCGTAGTATCGAAAATCAACGCAGCCTGAATTCCTTTCTGAATTTCTTTGAGGATGCCTCTATTCTATCCAGATCATTGTCGTCCAGTAATTCTCTCAATTTCGCGAGAGAATTCGTGCCCGCTTTCTTCCTCTCCTGCAAGTACAGCTCTTCAAGAAACGTGTTCCAGTCTCTCTTTCCCTTGAGAGACTCCAACCGTTCCTTCGTGCTCCTCTTGAGAGTTATGGTGCTTGTTTCCTCTGCCACAGTCTACAATTGGCAATTGGCAATTATTAGGCTTGCGGCCTTCCGACTCGAGCATCGCCGACCTTGGTCATCAGGAACTCCTTTGGATGTGTCGTTAGTCTCCCTAATTTCTGAAGCATCGTGGGGTAATTCCCACTGCCTTCAGACGCCCGCTTGGCTAGACCGTGTATGTAGTCGCCCACTCTAAAAAGTACTGTAATCTTACAGTAATTATTTTTAGGATGAAAAAAACAACAAGTCAGCATGTCCGCTGAAGGCGATCTTTCTGCCACCAAAGATTCTCTCCTAAAGCAGGTCTACGTCTGGGCAAGTCAAAACACACAGGAAACTAGACTCGCAACTGGCTTCAAGTACCGATGGCCCGAAGCAGCAAAAAGGCTGCTTGCGGCCCTAGAGCTCTCCCAAGGCTCAATAATCGCCCTCGTAGGACTATCCGGGGTCGGAAAAAGTTCCGCCCAAAGCCAAATCGCCAAAGCGCTCCGGGAAAAATCATTCCGGGCAGTCCACTTCAAGTGGCCGGGATACCTCGATCAAAACAGCGACAAGATACTGGAATTTCTCGAAAAGCAGGGAATCAAAACGACCACCAACGATGCTGTCTCACAGATAATCGAGAGAGCACTCAAGAAAAAGACCGAGACCATGTTGAAAAGGAACCTCGGCAATGCTCTACCGTACGCTTGGAAAGATTTCAAAGACCTTCAAGTAAACGAACTGGCAGACTCTATAGCAAAGTATCTCGACGACGCACAAAACATTACGCCCGAAACTCTAGCCCTCAAGATTCTTGGCCCGACTGAGTACAAAAACTGGAAGAGAAACTTGGTCACTAGCGCCCTCTCGCGGTGCCACTCGATCCTGCTGGACTTGCGGGACTACGCCACAAGCGATGTGAGAGCCATGACAACAGACCTCACCGAAATACAGAGCCTCTGGCAGAGGATCATCGAGCAGGGAAGCGCCCCAAACTTTGTCTTCGTCCTCCAGAAGGAACTAGCTTTCTCAAGCGAAGCAAAGGTCGCGCACTATTTTCTCGGCAAGGCGAGGTTCTTCGAGTTAAAGCCCTTCACGCCGAATGACCTGGTCGAAAGCTACGAGCAAGAATTCGCCAGCACATACCCTTTCGAGAAAACCGATCTAGAGTTCATCGCCCGGATGAGCCGCGGAGTCTTTCGCAGGTTTCTCAAGTACGTTCAATTGTGCCTTGAAACACGCATCCAGCTTGCAGGCACCTACGAAGAGCCGATCAGCAGGAAAACTATCGACATGGCTCTATCCGACGACGAATTAAACAAGGAATGGGAAACAGAATTGAGGCAGATATTCCCCCACGCCGAGCACTGGAAGCATGCGTCAAAGATCATAAAAGTCCTCGCAATCTCCGGCCGCCCGTTTCCGCAGAGCGAACTTCGCAATTTCATCGAGCTTCACAAGGGTGACAAGATTGTAGTAATCGACGAGAGCGACCTTTCAAGGATTCTTTCCAAGCTGGAAGAGTACGGTTATGTGCGCAGGAGCAACGCAGGAAATAAGAAACTTGTGCAGCTGAATATCTAAGAGTGATTGCTAAGGAGTCTGCCTGGTTGCACCCAAGCAGCTAACTTCTGAGTTGTGACAGTTTGAAAAGTTTTAGCCCCTTGGTGGCGATCGGCTCAAAGTGTTTTTCGTCAAGAGTAAGCAGTTGCATAGATTCTTTAATTGCAACGCCTGCTATCATCGAGTCGGTCCTGCGTACAGGAGTTCTGCTCTTCTCCAGCTCGTATTCAATTTGTGCCGAAAGCGACGCGGCCTCTCTTGAGTAGTCTACGATTGGGAGCTGGAGAAGCTCCTTCGTAGACTTGCCGTACTTTATCAGCCCATACATTATCTCGTGGATATTTATCGAGGTCGTGCATATTGCTTCGCCACTCTCGATCAGCGTTAAATACAACTCTTCCCCAACTTTCGAACGCTTTTCCAGTATCTCCACCAGAGCGTTACTATCCAAAAGTATCATAATCGCCGCTCTAGATTATGATCCCGGAAAGCCTTTGGATCAACTTTCATGCCATCAAAGGATTATTCTAAATTCTATTCAGCGAGAACCGGATCTCACTTTCCCCGAACTCTTCAGGAGATATCGAGCTCAAAAGTTCGTTCACCCGCTGCCTTCCCTCGACAGCCAAATTCATCGCCATCAAAATGTCCTCTTCGCCGCACCTTCGGTCAGGGCACAGTAGTTTCAAAACCCCAGAGGCCACTTTCTTGATCGCTTTCTCCTCCCTTATCGTGGCACGCGATTCAAATTTGACTCTATCAGAAATAATGTTTGAAAACGAGCCCCCGATTGACATCTGGTGAAAAACTTCTGAAAGATAGTCGGCGACGATTCCGTAACCCGAGGCGAGATGTTCTGAGGACTGCATTATCTTCGGGAGTTCCCATCCGGGAATAAAGCAGTGAATCCGATCTAGGAGTGCAGAGTCTCGCATAAAGTGCGGCAGCGCGTTGACTATCTCTCTTGATGACGGTGAAAGAGACTCTACGTTCCCCATGAACACCATCGACGCTCTGGCGTGCGCCTTCTTCGGGCCCCTCTCAAAGAAACCGTCAACCAGATAGTCCTTGAGCTTTCCTATCATCTCCTCGCTGTTTGAAAAAGTCAATTTGCTGATCTCGTCCAAAACGACGCAGTCTCTGACTCCTATTTCTCCCAAGGTCTTGGTCGCAATGTTGTAAAACAGCGTCGCGGGACTGACCCTTCCGCCAGCGATCAGCCTTGTAGAGTAAGAAATGTTCCTGTACAGGTATGTTTTTCCCGTAGCCTTTGGCCCCAGTTCCAAGACGTTGCAATTTGGCTCGACGAGCGGAACAAGGCGAAGCAAGAGCAGGAGTTTTTGCTTGTAATCATACGAATCAGGGTTCAGCCCGATGCTCCGAACGAGGAGATCGATCCACTCCTCCCTCGAGAACAACTGCCGCTTTGAGGCAAACTCCGAAAGCTTGACGTTAACAACCTCGAAAGGGGTGAATTTCGTCATCAGCACTGGCGAAGTGGTACTGTCCAAAGGAAGCCCGTCTTCATACTTGAGCGTCGCGACGCCCCACATTCCGGATCGGAGAAGGTCTGTGTTCTCGTCCAGTATCGTCGGGAGAACATTCGCATCTCTTATGTTGAGACACGGTACGAAAAGCCGGTGCCGTCCTCCCTTGATGTCGGTCTCCACCTTGAACTCGTCCATCAGTGTATAGCTTCCCTGCGTCATGATGTCGTGCAATATCTTGTCCTTGTCTCTGAGCTCTGGAAAGTGGATCGCCACAAAAGTTTCCAGTTTTCTTACATCTTCCTGTGTCGATTCGCCAGTAGGATAGAATTTTGCGATAAGGTATTCGGAGATGAAGCGAGGCAGCCTGGATATCTCGTGCACGAGCTCCTTTCTCACGACATAAGGACCGAACGCGCTCTTTACCTTCGAATCGAGTAGTTCGGCTACGGACATTTTCGTCTTGGATTGCGAGACGTTCTATAAACAACTAGCGGCCAGAAAAGTTTTCAACCAAAACATCCCAGCTCCTCGCGGCACCAGAGGGCGATACTTTCTTTTTCTTCGCCGAAATCGACGATTTTTCGCGATCCGGGACAAATAGTAGCTCTTTTACCCTGGCAAGCGTTGTCACAGTGTTCGTGTTGTAAAGATCGATTGTTCCGATTCCATACTTGCTTTCTAGCGCCGACATTATCGCAAGGGAGACGTAGTTGAGCGTCCCAGATAATTCGCAAATCAACTCTCTCGTTGTCAAATCACGCGCTTCCCTGACATCTCCCGCCCAGCGCTTGAGCCCCAAGCACGTCTTTTGTAGCATCCGCAGATCGTCAGTCCGCGAGCTCTTCTCCA
>JASHPO010000061.1 GCA_030038075.1 Nitrososphaerales archaeon
ACCCACTGGAGGTGCCATGGGAATGCCTGTCGCTCCGTTGAAGGCAGATTCGAGGGTTTGGCTCTCAGCGACGTACGAATCCGCAGAGAAGACTATCAGCGGCGAAGTCCCCGCAGATACTCCGTTGTATTGGTAGGCTGAGAAAACCCCATTGTTGGAGAAGACTGAAACGGCTGTCGGGCCCGTGATGTATTGAATGAATTGACCTGCGAGCGTGTTAGGCAAACCCGCTGTCACGATCTGGAACTGGTCGAGCAGTAGGTTTCCTGGAGATAGACCAGAAGTTAGAGCCAATTCGTCAGGCCACGCGGTAGCAGTCTTGGCCCCAGCCAGATATTGAAGGATGTTAGCCTGCTGGAGTTTCGCAGATGAGCCTGCACTCAGGAATAAAGAGGGGTTCTCAATAAGGGCAGACACGGATGCAGTGTCAATCTGTGGCTGTGCCAAAACGACATTGCCCCCCGAGTTCAGGTTGAATCCCTGAGCGATCAATGCGATACTGTCTGTGTGCGTCGAAACAGCAGATTCGACGGCCGATTCAGTTGTGAGTAGTGTGCCCGTCGGTATCTCCGCAAGGTATTTCGCTACGGTGCCCTGCTGTGCAACTTCGTCAGGTCCCACATATGCGGTGTAGGTTGTTCCAGTGGTTACTCCCAAGGCATCGAGCGTATTGAATGTCGCGCAAGCACTGGGCAAGATACTGAACGTCCCATATGCGAATATCTGCTGGAGAGCTGCTTGGGTAATTGCGTAGCATGTGTTTACCCCATCGCTCAGGAAACCACCGGTTCCGGTACCGTGCTCAATTACAACCACGGCACCTGCGCCGATGTTCGTAGAGACAAGGTTGGCGCTCGGGTAAACAGTTAGAGCATTATCGTACGTGCCGATGTCCGATGAAACACCGATAGAAGCGTCACCCGTCGCGACTGCCTGCATTGCACCTGGGCTACCTGTTTGGTCCACCACAACGTTGATTGATGGATTTATTGCTTCAAACGACGTTGCAAGCGCTGTCATCAATGGATATGCCGATGAAGAACTGGCAACGACAAGCTGCGTGGACGCCTCAGTATTGACGTTCTGCACGTTGGCTTGCTTGCTAGTTTGGCTGCCAATGCCGCTCATGATTAATCCGACTGCGACGGCTCCCACGATCGCAATGATTATCAAAATCAGTGTTGCGACCACTGGAGAGACGGCGATACGATGTTTTCCTATTTTCTTTCTATTCACTATCTTTTCACTATTGCCCTAATTTTTTCTTAAGGAAAGTTCCTTAAGTTGATTGAGATTTTCGTCAGTCAGGTCTATTTATCCACGTGGCAATGGAAAAAGCTTAGAATAGATGTACTATTGGAAAAAGCTTGAGACCTTAAATTATTGCAAATCTAAATATTTCACGATTTTTTTGAACAGATTCCAAGCATGTTTTTCCTGCGAGGAGCGGCAACAGCTTCATGTTGCACTCCACATAAATAGCACCATCTTATGGTAACCACTCGCACATAAATACAAGTATCTAACGGTAACAGTTCGTACATCTTGTATGGCGAGTCATTTTTGTGTAATTGGTCTGGAAAACGGGGTTCGAAACTGAATGGAATCATTTAGACGCCGAGAAAAGAGAAAGGTGCAGGTATCCGGTAAATCGTCGTTTGTTATCGCTCTTCCTAAGAGATGGGCTAGCGATATGAGCTTGCAACACGGTGACGAAGTAACGATCACAAGGCCGGGCATAAATTCCTTGCTACTTGTTTTTGATCCAATTTCTCGCAGCGTCCTAGAAGATCGGGAGCCCGGCACACACATTGAGGTGAGCGAAGCGGATTCTCAAGAAGTTATCCTTCGCAGAATAGAAGCATCATACGTTTCTGGATACAGCACCATCGAAGTGATCGGCAGAGGCGCAGAATTCAAGTCGCGCGAAGCTGTGAAAGAAAGAGCCCGAAGAAATCTGTTAGGCGCCGAAGTGGCGGGATACTCGAACAATGGGTTCTCGCTTCAAATACTCTTGGGCAACTCAGAACTGAAGCTGGAAGACGACCTAAAGAGGTTATACTCTGTTTGCTCCTCTGTCTTCAGGGAGGCCATCTGGTCTCTCAAGGACACGAACGCGGCGAGCATCGCAATCTCGCAGCATGACGATGCTCACAGGCTCAACCTCTACCTCATGAGAAGGCTTAACATGTTCATCAAGAGTGGCATCTCAAAGGAAGATGAGTTGGGGCAGTGGGACCTGCTCAGTTTTATTGTTGTTGTAAGAGCGCTTCAGAACCTTTCTGACGAATCGACTGAGATCGCTCAGGCTGTGCTTGATTTGCCATCCGCGCTCCGTAACGACTGCCTCAATGGAGTGTTGGGACTGAGCGAACTTGCTTCGCGCCTCGTGGAAGAGTCCTTCGTTGCGGTGCTGAAGATGGATCATTATGGCGCGCAGAGCGTACTGAGGGAAGCGGGCGCCTTTGATGAGAGGAGAAAGGAATTTCAAAGCTTGGTCTTCCAAGACGGGGAACTACCAATTGATGCGAAGAAAGCTATTCTGTCACTACTCAGTTCTCTTAGGAACGCGACAAGATATGCTCGTAACATTGTTGATGTCGTTTTAGACCTAAACATAGAAAAAATGGAAAGTCATGGTATCGAGAGCAAGAAAGTTCAATTTTAGGCATGACCTGCCGGTTCAGTTTGTCCGGTCTCCAAAGTTAGGAGGACACATTAACGTTGACACATAGCCTACGAAAAGTGGCCTAGCTCGTCAATGTCGTCAACGATGAAGTTGTGAAGGTTGTCAATGATGAATTTGTCTAGGTTGTGGGAACTTGGACGTACAGCGGGGAGAGATTGCCTGATTCAATTTCTACCACGCCCGCCGTGACTCCCGAGTCTAATTGCACGCAAACACCCGCCTGACCAGTACTATTAGTAACAGCCAGAGATTGAAGTGGGATGACTCCACTCGTGGCGGAAGTGAATATCACGGGAGCGTTTGCCAAAGGACTCCCGAAAATATCACTCACGGTCACGGTCACTGTGTATCCGCTGTTACAGGTTGTCGTCGCATCTAATGTCAAACTGCCGGCCGGAGCTATGTTCCCGTCAGTTGGGAAGACCACGGGCTGCGAAGTCGCGATCAGACCGTACGAGTCTACGACCGTTAACGTCACTCTGAAGGGCCCAGTAATGTTCAGATTCGCCATCTGTGTGTCATTGAAGAAAGCCTCTGGCCTGTACTGTAGAATCTCGCCGGTCGCGTACACGGTCGCGATGTGAGAGGTCTCTGTCCAGCTGCCGTTCCACGTGCTGAGGGTATTGTTTGGAACGTCAATGCGCCATATGTACGCTTCGATGTACGAGCTCTGGTTTGCAAAGGACTCTGAACCGTCGAACGTTGGTACGTCCCGTTCGCTCACCGCAGAGTTTTCCACATTGACACTTTGTGAAATGACCGCGGTTGGAGAACCGTAGAATGTCGTGAAGTAGTTTCCCGCTGAACTGAGGATTGTTACCTTGAGCGAGTCGTTTCTGGGTATCGCGTAAGGCGCCAAGTTCAGTGCGATGTAAACGCTCTCCTTAGCGGGGATAGTGAGAGGCGGTGTGCTAGCAGATATGTTGGCCATAATCTGTCCCGCGCCATTAGTCTCATAGAAGATAGGCAGCCATAATCCATTCACCTCAATTCTCGCGACGGCGGAATTCTGAATATTCAAGTTCCTAATCGTCATGTTTGCGTAGTTCCACGTAGCGGTGCCGAACGAACAGTCGCCATTTCCGAACGTGATTTCGCCGGAGCTAATATTTGCAGTCGTACTGTAGCCAATGCTGTTGTAAGTCCCATTATACAACGGAAATACTGTGGAATCCGCGGTCGAGTTGAGAAACTGTCCCGTTGAATTGAGCAGTTCAACAGAATTGGAACTCAGCATGAGGATATCGTAACTCACAGTAGAATTGTATATCGTGTATAGCACATCGGGATTGTTGGGCGAGAGTTGCATGTTCAAAATCTGGAGGTTTTCGTTCTGTATGTTGGAAATGAAACTACTCCTGTTCTGGCTAGCCGTCTGCAGGGAGGAAACAAAGTACGCGAAAGAACCAACTACAATTACGACAACCAACATCAGGAGAAGTGCTCCGAGTACTTCAGAAATTCCTCTTTTCTTCGACAACCGTTTTTGAGTCAATCTTGATTTATGAATCATTTACTCAAAGACCCAAAAGCTGACCACGATGAGAAGTTACTCATCCAAGTCTTGAGTCAGAGGAATAAGCATATCGATCAATAGTCAAAGGAATTTGATCATCGTAAGAGGCCTAATTGTATTGATGTTGGAAAAAAATGTACTGAATATTTAGATTCAAGATATTCTACTGTGAAAAGCTTTTTCCATTACTCTTGATCGCAAGTACTTTCTTGGTATCCGCGACATGAATCTGCAAGTTTTATCGCATTCTAGTCACAATTGCTATTCTTTATTTTTGTATCCGAAGCTAATTTTCCTGTTCCCGCTCCAGATCAACATATTTAGGGACGTTCATGAAAATCAGTTGGGCTCTTGGAATTTTCAGCTGGAGCGACGTTTGGAGACTCTGGAAGCAAATCGCTCAGATATCATTCAAAGCCGAGTAACTTGAAAAATGGTCTCGACTCCTCTGCAGATCGAGATTTCCATTTACACTTAACAAGACAACTCGGTTCGAACGCCTCGGATCAGAACGGGAATAAATCCGGTGGTGTCGAGAAAAAAGGAAATCGATTTAGTTTGTTTCGACACGGTTCAAACAAGACTGCTGATCTTAGTTCAGAACAACTCGTCACGCTTGTAGGAAACATGGTTGCAGTTCCTAACTACGATGAGTTCCAGACGTTAAAGAGCATCACCTATCCGGTGAGAGAGCCGTTTCAATACGTCAACATTTTCGAGGAAAAGGGAGAGATATTCTACAATGTCATTGAGCCGCGTCTAAACGAACGCGAGTTGGCAATCCTGAAGAAGATTGAGACTGCATACCAGATGCTCGTGAACGTCGGTGCGGTACTCGTAGAGACCGAAGACAAGATCAGGTTCGTAGAAAACACCTTCAAGAGGATTCTCAAGATCTACAACATCAAGCTCACAGATCTTGAGTATCAGAAGATTCACTACTTCATCGAGAGAAACTATGTTAGATATGGAAGGGCTGACCCCCTGATCAGCGACAAGTTCATCGAGGACATCAGCTGCAATGGCCCTAATACTGCGCTTTTCGTTTACCACCGCCTCTTCGAGTCGATTCGCACGAACGTAGTATTCGACGAGTTGGAACTAAACAGCTTCATCATGAGGCTTGCTCAGCTTTCGGGAAGGCATATCTCGATTCTCCAACCCATCAGAGACGCCTCGCTTCCAGACGGCAGTAGAATAAATCTCACCCTCGGCAAAGAAGTCACCAAAAAGGGCTCAACCTTCACGATACGAAAATTCAGGTCAGAGCCGATGTCTCCGGTCGAAATCATGAGCTTGAAGACCGTGGATGCTCGAATGCTTGCTTATCTTTGGCTTCTCATAGAGTATGACAGCTCCATTCTTATCTCGGGCGGCACCGCCAC
>JASHPO010000012.1 GCA_030038075.1 Nitrososphaerales archaeon
GAAGATGATCTCAGGCTTAACTTCTCAGGGATTCAAAACTGATCGCAAAATCATGGTGGTCTTCAAGGACGGTCTCCCAAGATACGTGATTCCAGCCAATGAAAGCACAGTTCAGCAGTACAAGAAATTCAAATATGGAGAACAGTTCAGGCTGGCTGTTTTAAAATGAACTTGAAAGCTCTGTATACGTATTGATGAAATTCTTCATAAGGTCAAACGGACTAGTCACGGTGAAATTTGTTCTGAAGTATTTTTTCATCGAGGAGCTTCCGATTCCCATGCCTATGAGCTGAATTCCTGATTTCCTGATTTTATCAATCGTTTCAATCAGCTCTCCATCTATTCCTTCGTACTCCAATGGAAAGCCATCGGAAATTATGAGCATAACTTTGACATCCTCAGAAGCGGTTTTTAGCCTGTTCGCGGCAATCCTTATCGCGTCTGGCAGTAGCGTCTTTAGACCAGCAGACAGTCCGCCGATCCTCGATTTGGTAGCATTACTGGGGATTTCAGCGAAGTCTTTGATGATGTACAGGTTTTCGTTAAATGAATAACAGGCCCATGAGTTGGGGTTGGGGATCAGATCCTTGGCAACTTCTGTAAGGCATACGGCTATATCACGAACTTCTCCCTGAAACGTTTCAAGGCTTTTGCTGGAATCAAGGACTATCGCCCAAGCTTCACTCCTTAATTCGTTTTCCTCTTGGATGAACACATCGTTTCTGTCGGACTTGGATGCCACAACTTGAATTGCAGTAGGAATGTCCACATATCCTGACTCCTTCCCTTGAGAATCATCTGACGTGAATCTGATAGCTCTTAAACGATCCAGGACAAGTCTTATTGGACCGATCAGTCGTGTCCTCGCCCTCAAGAACTCGGCGTAATCTTCTCTAGGAAATAAAAATGCCTCAAAATGACTCTTAGCGTCTAGCGTTTTGTAAAGATCAACCATCTTCTTCATTGATGCAAGAGAGTATTCCCAATCTGCGATAACGGTTTGGCTTTCTTGCTCGGTGAGTCTTTCCGAATCGTTGATTTCTACACTGGATAAGCCTAATGAAAACTCTGAGGAAGCACCCTGTAGGAGCGAGACAAAATCCTTGGATTTCCCCGCGACGACTTCGGCTGAACTCTCGAAGAGGAGATTTGGTCCATGGTTGTCAGCAAATGGCGGCGAGGGTATGTCTGCGATGTCACATGATTCGTCCTCTAGAAAATCTGTTATCCTTTGAGCCGCCATCAATTTAGTTGAATCGAGTTCAAGTTTCTCGCGACTATTGACACGAGTAGCAATGTATACTCTTTCTGCGAGTGCTGCCACTTCGAGCAAACTGTTGTGGAGAGCTCGAAGTCGCTTATCTGTAACAGTTGAAAGTGAAAATAACGGCTTTCCCGTCATGGAATACGAAAGAAGATTCGCGCTAATTCTAGTTGACTTGTCGCTTTCACGTAAATCACGGAATCTTTGCGTGCACAAATAGTTGGCGTAAGCGGTATCTAGGAGCAGCCCACGCCACTTCGCGCTCATATGGCCTTTTACCGCATAATCCTCCACCTGCGAGATCGCGAACAATAGGTTATTCGTCGAGGTTGCAGAATCTGAAAGGGGCTTGTAGATCTGATACTCAGTGCTAACGGTGTGAAGGCAGAGATGATATACCGATGCCCTAAACATTCTCCAGAGCGAAGCCTTGCCCTTCACGTCATTGTCAAAATACATGCCGTGAAGTCGATAGAGGTTGTCTCTTCGTTTTTGAGGCGAACTCAAGTGAACAACGAAGCCCACGGAATCCGTTTCGAGAGAGGGATACTCTATATCATCCACCAGAAGCTTTACTTCGTTAGGTTGCTTCTGAGTAATTGTCCTAAGAGTTCCCCAGGCAAAGTCGATGGGTTTCATTGCTAGCGTCGGACAGCCATAGATGTTCGATTTAAAAGCGGAGAACTAGCCGAATCCGGAATCGGAGTCACCCGAGTCGAAGAAACCGCCTTGGCCACTGTCTCCCGTCGATAAGCCATATCCTGAATTTCTCGTGATGGTAGGAGCCACTGGTTCCCTCTCGTACAGGTTGCCTGGTTCCGTTTTTGATTCGCTTTGTGATTCCTTGGGTGCATCATTTGCAGATCCAACAAAGACCATTCGTACTACTCGACGAACCATGTCCTGTACCTCAACGTTATCAGAGGTCATCGAAATGACAGTCTCTTCTGCCGCGGTTTCAGGAGCCAGGCCATCGGATACCAGCAATGCCCAGTTTATCAAATCTCCAACTGACGGTCCATACGGCAGTTCGTTTGACTTGTATTGCCTCCTCAACTCCGCTCCAACTCTCACCAGCCCAGTTGCAACAGTTCTCGAAACCTTACCTTTCTTTTCGACGAGGGTGATCTCATCCTCGGATACTTTGTTACCAACACTCAAATAATCAAAATCTATCCAAACCGACATTCTCCTCCTGAAAGCGGCGTTCAGTGGCTTCGTTCCGGCAAACTCTGCAGAATATGGGTTGAGACTGATCACTACATAACCCGCGGGATGCCTTGGAATTATTTCGTTGTCCTTTTCTGTAAGGACGAGATGTCCTCTCGTGTCAAGGACCGGATTGAGACGAGTGGCAACGTCTTGCTTCATCATGTTTGCCTCATCAAGATACAGAATGCCGCCATACCTACACCATGATACGATCTGCCCATCAATCCAGTTCTCTTTGCCTAGACCGACATACCTTCCGAAAAGATCGTATGAAGAGGTCTGAAGACCACAGTTTATCTCCCACATCGGAAGACCGGCAATTTCTGCCACAAGGTAAACGATATGCGTTTTTCCGGTTCCGGACGGGCCAATCAAGGCACACTGCTTAAAGTGATAAAGCGATCGCATGATCCTTTCAACGTATTTTTCTCCGCGGTCAATGTATTCGGGTGTTCCGTGCGGAGTAAGCGCCTTGATTTTTTCGTCAAAAGTTTGACCTTGGAGAAGATCGTAATTTCCAAGATGAAGCTTTTCCAGCAACTCTGGCTTGTCTCGCTGCCTTTTTTTGGAAATTGTGACATTGAGCCTTACCCCAGAAGCTTCGGCGGAATGGGTTTTTTGTTCCTTTTGAGCTTCAATACGTTTATCGTTGATATAAGCCGGCACTTAAAAAAAACACTCTTGCGAGATTTGTATCACACGCTGGTTCTTTAGTGATTATGGACTAATGGTCAGTATTCCGCGTCCACAAGTCTTTATTTCGGAAAAAACACTGAAATATAAAAGGTAACACTTGGTCTTTGTTAGTGGAGAAAACCGCGAAACGAAATCCACTTAACCGCTCGATAAAGCATTACATACGCTCAGTGGTATTGAATCATATTGCCAGATAGACAGACCACCGAAGTCATCACAAAGATTCGAAATATTGCTGTTCAAAAACTTGACGCCAAATCAACTCACAACACTCCGGTAATATTCGATTTCGCCGCAAACCTTGAGGAAGCCGATAGGACTAGCGACTCAGTTACGTTAAACTTCAGGATGACGATGGACACCGAGCCTGCGATCGCAAAATTTGTTACAGAGGGAAGTGCGGATATCAAAGGTGAAGAGTCGGAAATTGAAAAACTCCTATCCGCAGATCCCGAGACCAACGTTCCATACGTATTTACGAGAATTTATCAGACGGTTTACTCTGTGATTTTCATGCTTGCCGGAACTATAGACGTGCCGTATCCGTCTCCCGCTTTATTGAAAAGACCTCACGTAAAGGCGGCTTACTCTGCAGCAGCCGAAATGGAGAATCCTGCTGCAGCACCCTAAATAGCCCCAAAAGCCTTTTGACAATGATCCTTTGTAGAAAGTAGTCAACTTTCACTGACGGACTATTCTGGGCCCTGCTGAGGTCATCAAAATATGATTTGTAAACAGCGTCTTCACCAAATTGCTCGTTTTCTCGTCGTGGGCGCTCGCTGTAAAAAGAAATATTGACGCTACCCTGTCCAAATCGATAATCTCATTTGCCTGCTTCAGAAACTTGTAGGCACTTTCAACACTTGAGGATAAAATCAAGTCGGAAATATTATCGTAGATCAATCCAATTTTTGTCTGGGGGTCTGAGCTAATCGTCTTTTGAATTATATCCAGAAGGATAGCCTGATCGTTTTGCGGAACTAGTATTTCATCCGCCACATCTGTCGCTCTTGGATATGAGACTGACGATGATAATGTGTAAAACCTCACACCTTTAACTTTGGATAACGAATTGTAGATAGGACTTCGTTTCGAAGTGAATGCGAAAACGAGCGCTTTGTTTGACAGCATTTCGATGGCAAAATCATCAATCACCTGCTCGTAGTTGTAAGATGGATCCAATTCGAAAAGAAATGTTCTCCCTACCAGCGAGGAAGATGGGATGTTCAGTGACTGAGAAAGCGGGAAGGTCGGCGCGTTTATCTGCAGAGCAGAGACCGGACCAAAGAATCCAGAAAGCAGGGAGGCTCTTCGGAAAATAGTAGCGGTTATTGCGAAAGCTATTGAAGCAAGGAGATAACCGATTGCAACGTAATCTTTTCCTTCAGAAAGCAGGAAACCGTTGAAAATTACTAGATCTAGTCCGATGCCACTCCAAACGATCGGGAGCAAAATAAACGCTCTCCTGACTTGTCGATCCTTGGTTTTTGACCTCGCGGTTAGAAATAACGTCGTGGGATAGGTTAGGAATAACAGAAGAACAATGAGTACTACCACCAGGTAGGTTTGATTGAAAGAGCTGGACCATTCTCTGACGCCCGCAATATTGACGACCGGAACAGCAATGAAAGGCTGGAAAATCGCGAGGTACGCATCGGCAGCCAATATGAATATGCCGATTGCGAAGTAAACCCTTCCCGCGAGTTTCTGCTTAACGATAGAAACAAGAAGCTTTCTTACTCCTTCCCCTTGTGGCCTTAGATAAACAGCTACAGCTACTGTCATCAGGAGCAGAACGTCCCAAAGAATAAAACTTGTTCCAAGAACGGTGTATACCGAAATGAACTTCGATATTACCGCTGTCGGTGTTGCTATCGCTGACGAAGGCGACGGTACAAAGCTCCTGACGAACTCTAGTACCATCACGCCGCCAAAAAAAATGTGCACGTAAATTAGGAGTGTTTTGACCTCTCTATACAGCGTGGTCTTTTGGCGGTAAACAAAGTAGCCTGAAAGTGCGGTAAAGCACAACGTGAAAATGTCTATCGACGGTACAACAAGGACTGCGGTCGTTAGCGCCATTGCGATATTCTAAAACCTAGAAATTGATATGTCCGGTCCGAGAGTCAAGCTGTGGTATCGTCTGCTGTGATCGGTGCCACGCATCTTCTGAATGATGAATCTCGTTTTGAACTGGTTTTTGTCAATCCAGTTTTCGAGGAACATGACAGAATCAGACAGGAAACCTTCTGGTCCGATTCGGCCGTCTTCATTAAGGCTGACTGTCATCAGAGTCGTCACTTCCCTCGCCTTTAGCGACTTGTATACCGTTTTCATGAAAGTACGCTGCTCAAATTGAGTTTCGCAGGCTAGAAGGAGGGCTGTAAGCGAATCAATCGTCAGCATCGTTGCTTTCGCCTTTCCCACTATGTCGAGCAGATACGCAATATTCGACTCGAGTCCTTTTCCCCTTAGGATCTCCAGGTCAATGATTTTGATCCTGCCTTCCTTTTCCATGTTTGTGAAATTGGTACCTAATCTCGCAAGGTTTCGTTTGAAGAAGTCGGTGGACTCCTCAAAAGTGGCATAAACGACGGTTTCTCCCGAGTTCGCGATTGCGTTGTATGCAATACGAGATGCAAGGATAGTCTTTCCTGTCCCAGGGCCTCCTGTAAGTAGGTGTACATCGCCCCGCATCAACCCTCCCTGCATTATATTATCCAGTCCTGGTATACCTGTGGGCATTCTATCGAGCCTTGCCACGGCTGTCGAGCTCATTGTTCAGTACATGCTCCTCGATTTGACTTTGGAAAAGTCGTTCTCTTTTATCTTTATCAGTGCTACGCCTTTCTTGTCTCAAGTGCATAAGTCAGGGCAACTAGCTTATCCTTGGCAGCTGATCCTCGTAACGACTTGAGACACTCGCGGCTAAATGAAGTGTACTTCTCAGCAAGCTTTGAGGCGAACTCAATGGAATTGAGTTCGGTAAGGAGATTTACGAGTCCTTTCATATCCGAAAGTGCAAACCACTTTTTGTAGAGCATCGAGTTTATGATGTTCTGCCTGTAGACGTCGGCTTTTTCCATTGCATTGATTAGTACTATATTGCATGCATTGTTTTGAATGTCCTTCATTACGGGCTTACCGAGTTCAGTCGCATCTCCGCTGATATCGAGAATGTCATCTCTAATCTGAAATGCGATTCCTAGGTTATACCCGAAACGATACATGGCATCTGTCACTTTTTCTGAAGCGCCTCCGACAACAGCACCAGAAGCACACGCGGCAGCCATCAAAGCTCCTGTTTTCAGCCCAGCTACCTCCAAATAATCGTCCTCGGTGATCTTGGGCTGTTTTGTAATTCGGGCCTCGAGAAACTCTCCTTTGATCGTAAGATGGGCCGCTCTTGCAATATACGACATGAGCTGAACGATTCTAGTCTTTGACAAAGTCGATGAACCGTATTTTGCAAGCTGATTGAAGATATCGAAAATCAAGAGGTCCGAAACTAAGATGGCGGCGCTTACACCTCTCTTCTTGTGCACAGTCTCTTTGTCATGGCGGAGAGTCGAATTATCTATGATATCGTCCTGTACTAGTGACGCTTCGTGAGCGAGCTCATAAGCAATGGCAGCAGGAAGCGAAGTCGTGAATTGTCCCGAGACGGCCTCGCAGCTCATCAAGACAAGAACTGGGCGAAGTCTTTTTCCGCCGGCTTCCATTACGCCCTGAGCGTCTCGACTAAGCGGAGATTCTTGGAATTGGGAGTTGCGAATCGCTTTCTCCACTGCAGCTCGATACCTCTCAAGTACTGAGTCGAGCTCAATACTTTCCGAGTCAGCAGCTCTCTCTATTCTAGAATATTTTTCCAATGAACAACAGGGGCCCCCAAAGTAAATATTCACCGTCCGCCACAACATCGCAGAGGAAACTTATGTTCGTGTTCGGGAGTGATGATAGTTGACGATACGCTACAGAATATACGGGAAAGAAAACCATGATTGCAGTAAACAAGGGAAAGAGTCTAACGACGATAAGAAAGACAATATACAACGCTGACAATATGTCGAAGAGGTTCATTATGCTGTACGCGCGCGATTGTCCATAAACAACCGGAACTGTCCTTACCCCATAAGCTTTGTCGGCCTTTACATCCCTCAAATCGAAAAAGATTGTATTCGACATCAGTCTGAAGAATATGAAGGGAGCAAAGCTCAGCAAAATCAGTGGAAGGCTTCTATAGTACAGACCAACAAGTACCGGAATTAGTGACCATCCAAAAGAAATTGCTAGATTCTTGACCAGAAGTTTCTCTTTGAGGCGTCTTGCCCCAATTAGGCCGGTGAGTTTCTTTGACCCTATGCTGTAAACCAGAGCGAGAACAAGGGGTACAAGAAGGGCGAGAAAGAATATGAGATTTGTAAAGAACGCTATTACGTAGCCTATTCCGAAGCCAACCGCAGATATTGTAGTAAGATACCTGCTACGGCCTGAAAGATAATTCGTCCTGCCGGGGTTTGAAATCTTATCTTGCGAAACTTCCGAACCCCGATTGAGCATGTAGGCACCAAAAGAGAACAGATACGCCATTAACAGGAGCAAAATCGTCGGAGATCGTCCTAACAGTATCGCACAGGCGGCCGCTATGCTGGACGTTCCAAGAGCAAGAAGATGCCCCCCGTACACCAACTCCTTGGCGACAGGATTGGAGGATTCCATCGTTATCATTGCAACTCAGCCAAAGAATGAGATAGGACAAATGTGTTAATTCGGGATAGAGCGAATGCTAGGAGGATTCTGTTGGCCTCTCTTGGCATAAGGACATGTGCGCGTTTTTAAATTATAAAATCAGCTGGAGCCGAGCTTCATAGCAGGTATTCATTCAGAGGGTTGTGAAGCCAACTTGTCAAGCACTGGATGGCAAAACAACCTATTTTAATGGGCTTGGCGGTCCGACCCTTGAATTGAGCTCCATGATTACCGAGGAACGCGTCCCTACGGGGATTCCAGGCTTAGATCCCCTTATCGAGGGAGGACTGCAACGCGGAGACTTTGTATTATTGCTTGGGGGAATGGGAACCGGGAAGACGATCTTCTCAAGCCAGTTCGTCTACAACGCCGCGCTGAATTTGAACGAACCGGCGGTTTTTGCTACATTCGAAGAAGACATCAAGAGTCTAAAACGCAATATGTTGAATTTTGGAATGGATTTGTCGATGTTGGAATCAAAGAAGAGAGCGAAATTGATTGACTTGGATGTGTTGGAAGGGCGAGGACTGAGCTCGAACATTCAGGTTTTGCTAGAGGCGCTCGATGAAATAAAGGGAAGGAGATTGGTTGTTGACTCGCTAACTGCTTTCTTGGCCGGTACCGGAGAGAAATTTGATTACACTTTCATGATGCATTTGATATACAAGACCCTGAAGAGAGAAGGGATTACTACATTGATGACTGCATCAAGACAAATCTCTAAAGTGCAGGAAACAGGAGTCGAAGAGTTCGTGGCGGATGGAATTTTTCAGCTTGAGAGTTACGTCACCGATCAGATGGAAATGAAAACAAGATTTCTAGTAAAGAAACTCAGAGGAACCGAGCATGATAGAAAGTATCATAGTCTCGCATTTACTCCAAACGGTCTGACCATACTGGCCTTCTCAGGCTAGTTAATTGTCTAGGTTTTTGCCATTTTCCATACGTTCTCTTGGCCCATTAAGGAAAGTGGCTTGTTAGGATAAATGAGGCTCCTATCTCATAACGATATAACCGACGGGGATAGGAGTAGAAATTCAAATTGGAAGCATCAGTACTAGTATCTAGTCAAAAGTCACAGAACCAACTAAATAGAAGATCGCGTATGGAGACATACTGCGACATCATCAAAGCCATCGGAGGAGGCGCCGAGAAACCTACGCACATAATGTATCGTGCAAACTTGTCATGGACAGTAATGCAAGGGTACATCAAGTCGCTGGAAGGTCAGGGATTGGTTTCAGCGCAAGATGACGATGGCAAGAGATTGTACCAACTTACCGAGAAAGGATTCGGCTTGTTGAAACAATACCTCTCGATAAAAGAGGACCTAAGGCTCGTGCCCGAGGATAACGCTTATCTTTAGTTGCATTGCCTTCACTCGAGGGCTTCCTATCCTCGAATTTTTTTGGAGGATAATTCGATCTTTTACTGCCTAAATTAAGGACTCGTGTCAGTATTCTACCGACAGCCGAATCAGAATAGCCCATCTGGGTTTAATCGCCGACGGCTGAACGCGACAAGATTAATTTAGGCTAGAGATGCGATTACTCATTTCAGACTGTTCAGGCTATTGTTGCAAAAAGTGGGAAATACGCCCCTCATAGAAATAGACAGGATTGGCATTCCGGCAACATTTCTGGCAAAGGCAGAGTTCATGAACCCAACCGGATCTGTCAAAGACAGAGCAGCTGCGAGGATGATTCAGATGGTCGCCCTCGACAATGAGCTATTATCTGGACAAAAGAATATTCTCGATTCGAGTTCCGGCAACACAGGAATATCCCTTGCAGCCTTCGGCGCAAGTTTGGGGATCAAAGTCACGGTTGTATTGCCCGAAAGCGCGAGCATCGAGCGACAGAAACTTCTCGCACTTTTTGGTGCAAGAATTGTCCATTCAAATCCGATGGAGGGATCGGACGGGGCTATCTCGGTTGCAAGAGAACTCGCATCTAAAGAACCTGACAGGTACGCATACCTGGATCAATATAGCAACGACGCAAATTGGCAGGCGCATTATTATGGCACGGCAGAAGAAATCTGGAAACAGACCGAAGGAAGGATAACGCATTTTGTTTCTGGCGTTGGTACAGGCGGGACCATAATGGGAACCGGCAAGAGACTAAGGGAACTTAACCATGAAATCAAAATTATTGCTGTTGAGCCGGATAGCCCTTTACATGGAATAGAAGGATTGAAGAACATCGAATCTTCGATCAAACCCAAGATATTTGATACGAAATTTCCTGACGAGACAGTTTTCGTGAAGACAGAAGATGCACAAAAGATGGTAATTGACCTTGCAAAGAAACAGGGAGTCTTCGTTGGAACTTCTTCGGGCGCCACAGCTTTGGTTGCAACAAAGTATGCCCGGGAGGGAACGGTGGTAGCAATTTTCGCGGATCAGGGCAGCAGATATTTGTCTGAAAAGTACATCAGTGCCATACACTAACGTTTTTCATGCAGCTTACACGATAAGGTTAACATGGTTTCGTCAAGAATCTCACTGAATCAAAAAATGATGCTTGCCATGAAGGGACACGCTGCTTCAACCTATCCTGAAGAATGCTGCGGTCTATTAATTGGAAAGTTCGAAGAGAATTCAACTTGCAAGCTCGTGAATTCATGCAAAAGAATGCAGAACGCCTTCCAAGAGAAAGAGAGGTACCACAGGTACACAATAGATCCGACGCTGTTCATTCAAGCTGAGAACGAGGCGGCCTCCCTGAGCGAAGAAATAGTCGGGATCTACCACTCACATCCTGACGCCCCCGCAAAGCCGTCCATTTTTGATCTAAAACATGCTTGGCCTACGTTCTCTTACGTTGTGATAGAGGTGCGAAAGACAAAGACTGTTGACACTCAAAGCTGGGTTTTAAAGGATGATCGGTCAGAGTTTCTATTGGAAACTATGGAAGTTCGGGAGGATGACTGAGGAGTGGTGAAGGTACTGATCCCTACTGCCTTAAGACAATTTACCGAAGGATCTAGGTCTCAACTGGACATAAACGCAAAGACAATTTCGGAAGCTATCTCAATTCTACTCATGGAAAACCAGAAACTCGCTAGCCAACTAGTTGATGAAAATGGCGAGCTCAGAAATTTTGTAAATCTGTTCTTGAACAACGAGGACATTCGCGAGCTTCAGGGTAATCGCACAAAGGTGAGCGACAGCGACACGATTAGGATCGTCCCAGCCATAGCAGGGGGCTTGCAAGATTCTGCAGTCGAGCACAAAATCCAGATAACTCCGAGAGAGTACAGGAGATACGGAAGACATCTAATTATTCCAGAGGTAGGAATGGAGGGCCAGCGGCGACTTAAATCAGCCAAAGTACTTGTGATAGGTACGGGCGGACTGGGCTCTCCTAGCTCTCTGTACTTGGCCGCGGCAGGCGTCGGGACAATAGGTCTGATCGATTTCGACGTAATCGACGAGACCAATCTCCATCGACAGATCCTTTATAGTGAGAAAGATGTCGGCAAGTCGAAAGTACAGACGGCAAAGGAGAGGCTAACCGAGGCGAATCCAAATGTTACCATAAAAACATACGAAGAACCGCTTTCTTCACAAAATGCGCTTCAGATCTTCAAAGACTACGACATTATCGTGGACGGGACTGACAACTTTCCCACCAGGTATCTGACTAACGATGCCTGTGTGATTTCGGGCAAGCCAAATGTCTACGCTAGCATTTTCAGGTTCGAGGGACAGGCTACCGTATTTGACCCCAAACGAGGAGGACCTTGTTACAGGTGCTTGTATCCGAAGCCGCCTCCGCCAGGTCTTGTTCCGTCTTGCGCCGAAGGCGGAGTATTAGGTGTGCTGCCGGGGCTCGTGGGGCTGATACAGGCGACAGAGACTGTCAAACTGATTCTAGTAAAGGGTGAACCACTAATCGGCCGGCTCTTGTTGTACGACGCCTTGGGAATGACTTTCGAAGAACTCAAAATCAAGAGGAACCCGAAGTGCCCTGTTTGCGGACCGAACCCGGAAATCACTAAACTGATCGACTATGAGATGTTTTGCGGTGTTCAAAAAGATCAAGACGTTGCATCCGTATTGCCTCTACAACTTGGCCAGGAACTAAAAGAAGGAAAACAGATACTTCTTTTGGATGTGAGGGAGCCGCACGAATGGGACATTGTTCACATAGAAGGAGCCAAGATGATTCCTTTGAACCAGCTTCCAGAGCGAGTAAATGAGCTAGACTCCGCAGAAGAGATAGTCGCGTACTGCCATACGGGTGGCAGAAGCGCGAGAGCAACAGATTTTCTCCGTGGATTGGGCTATAAAAAAGTCAGGAATCTCGAAGGCGGAATCGAAGCTTGGGCGGTCGAGGTAGATACTTCCCTCCCCAGGTACTGAGAATCGCTAACGCAGATTGGCGTGCCAGTCTTTGCGCCTTTCTCTTTCTATTTCAGATTCCGAGAGCTCTTCGAGTGTGTTGTACACATTGGCCCTGATCCGCTCGTTATAGTAGACGGAGAACATTTTCTCGGAGCCCACGGCAAACACTACTGATGAGGCTACCAGCACCAGGCCCGAAGACACGTCGAAGAAATTCGAGTACATCGATGGAGAGAACATCTCGATCAGTTTCAGCACAAGGAAAAGAGATAGAAGGCTTATTCCACGGAAGACCGAGATCGGCCCGTCCTGAGTCATCATAACGGTGATTTTGACTTTGTTCGTAATTTTGCTTACTCGAAATCCGTAGTACGCCGAAGTAATGAAGGAAGCAATGGCCAGAACGTAAAGCACCGAGGTGAGTGGAACAAGAATCAAACGGAAGCCAGTCACTGCGAATAGGGGCCGCGTAGAACTTAAACACCTTGTGAATCTCGGCTTCTAATCCCAGAGCTAAAGAGCTCGAATTCTGATAACTGTTCTACAACTGCGGATTTCGAATTCAATTCCGATTGTTGATTCTTTATCACTCACCTCGAATCATTGACCCACATCTGAGAACCAGCCATTCGGTCGAGGAATTATTCAAAGCGTATACCTTTCGCCGATACATACGTAAGCTCCGCCCTAACCAACTCGCAAAAATTCGTAACATACAATTGACGGTCCGTCGCTACGGGACCAATTCCCGAGGAAAGAACGGCAGCCCAAATCAATTGTTTTGGCCGAATCAGAGTTCAAAACTTATTGAAGCCGGGCAAAGTTGTTTCGAGACGATTTGCCGAATCCCCAGATCCTGTGCTCTTTGGCGCCGCGGGATTTTTCTAGAACAATCCCCACCAGGATACTGCTAGGCCTTGATAGAACTGAACTTCTCGAAATTCCGCAAGCAGAACTTCGGATTAGAAAAGAGTGATCATACCGTAGCAGTCACTTAAATATGTGCTCCTGCCCTAACCATGTACCTTTGGACCCGAGCACCTTAAAATACCCGAATTCAGTGCCTCCGCCCGATTTCTTTGTCAAATACAATATTTGTATGAAATCAATTGTTTCAATGGGAATAGTCAATGAAATCATAGGGGTACCCCTAGGGGGAGGGGAGGAGCTAGCTATTGTCTTTCGACTTAAGGCAGGTCTTGGGTACAGGTCTTTTGGTCAGGTCTCCCAAAGACCTGATCACCAGGATGTTGATTTGAGGCGTTCGTCATAGCGATTTTTCAAGATACAAGCTTGAGCGTCTTACAAACAGAGCAAACAGAGCCCGTCGAGACCGAGCCACACACTTCGCAACTCGTAACTTTCTTTCTGGTTGTTTCATCAACTGCCATCGACGACGAGATTGTAAGAATAGTCTTCAAAGTACTGTACTTCATTCCAGGATGCTTTCTTTCCAGTTCATTGAGGTGGAGCCTGATTTCTGTTCGGATTCCCTCGTTCATGTAAGGGCACGATTCGGACTGGAACGGCAATTTGTTCAAGTAAGCAAAGAAAGCGAGCTCCTCTTCGTAGATCTCCATGACCGGCTTGATCCTTCGCAGTCTGAATTCACTTTGAGCAGTCCTGTATGAGGGGTCGAGCCATCTGATTCGTTCTGCATCACCCGAATACAGATTGATGTAAAAGGTCTGCAGCACATCGTCAAGGTTGTGGGCAGTCGCAACCACATTGACCCCCAGTTTTTCAGCGGCAAAGTCTATTGATCTCCTTCGGAGCGGCCCACAAAAAGCGCAGGATGTCGCTTTGATGCTCCGCTTTGTACGTTCCTCCAGTGCTTGGTCTAGCGAGAATCCGAAGAATTCGTTGTATGAACACACGAGAAGCGGAATCTGCAAATCTTTGCAAAGAGTCTCGGCATTTTTAAGAGACTCCTCCCTGTATCCTTCTATTCCTTCGTCGATCGTCAGGGCAAAGAGCTCAGAGCCGTGACCTTTCATGACGTGGCTCAGAATATAGAGCAGCGAGGTTGAATCCTTTCCGCCGGAAATTGCAACTCCAAGCTTGTCCCGATAATGCAGCATGTCGTATTTAGAGATGGTCTTCTTCACTTTGTCAAAAATAGAATCGTTGAAGCAATTAGCGCAAAGAGATTCTCCGTTGTACGCTCGGAAGAAGACAGTTTTTCCACCACACCTGCACTGAGACTTTGCATTTCTTTTCTCCGGCGTAATTTGACTCATCCTAGCATAACCGATTTGAGAATTCGAGTAATTGCTTTTGAAGGACATTGTGATATATGTTAATAACGCTAATCCGAACCAACTGACCTCATCTAATGCCAGAAGATACCGGACCTGTCACTACAGCGGGCGCGGGTGGTGCGGACGCGGGAGCAGACAAAAAGCCCGAAGAAGAAGGGACTTTTTCCTTTTCTTGGGGAATTTTGATGGTCAGGACAAGGAAACTGCTGAAAATTCTTGACGATCTCGCGCGTTTTAGAATATTTTCAGACTTGGGCTGGGTCTTTATCGGGATAACCATGGTTGCGGCAGCAATTATGATCTGGTTAATGCTTGACGAGGATTACATCATCCTGACCGGGAGCCTCACCTTCCGTTGTGCAGTCGGTGCCGCGACAGCATCACAGTGTCATGCAATTGGAACGAACGTAACGGCAGCTCCTTCGCTTCAATCCTACCTCTTGTTACCTGGGCTCAACCCATTCATTCCTATTGTCTACGGGTTGATCGGAATTATTGTAGCCGTAGTGATTCACGAAGGAACCCACGGCGTGATTGCCAGACGGCTGAAACTGGCGGTAAAGTCAACAGGACTTGTTTTTCTCCTGATAGTTCCGATTGGAGCATTTGTCGAGATAGACGAAAAAGAGATCCAGAAGACTCGGTTCAGGGACACTGGAAGAGTTATGGCGGGTGGGCCCGGGAGCAACATTATTGTCGCACTTGTCGCGCTTGGACTGCTATTGCTGTTGGTTGGTGGACTAGTCCCTGCACAGTTCAACGGAGTCCAGGTACAGCAAATTGTAACGGCCACAGCAACTCAACCCAGTCCAGCCTACCAGCTTTTCCAGGAACACCATCTGGAAGCCGGTGATATTATAGTAGCAATCAACGGAACGGCGATTGATAATTTAGACAATCTAACAAATTACCTCAATAATACTAGAGCCGGTGAGATGGTAATTTTGTCCATAGAGCAAGCGGGACACGTAAACAACTATTCCATTGTTCTAGCCCCGTATCCGCAAAGTGTTGAAAACACGACGAAGGGGTTCATAGGGATCTCAGAGCCGTTCGATTCTGGTAGCCTCAAATCAGTCAAAGACACTTACGCTTCGTCATTTTTCAAAGACCCAATTCTCTATCTTGTCGTTCCCGGTATCATTCCAGAGGCGAATTCACTCGTTCCCTTCTCAAACCAGCTCGCCGGATTGTATAGTTCTCCTCAGCTCGGAGCTGCGTGGATTCCAATATCTTTAACCCTCTTCTGGATATGGTTCATCAACATAAACCTCGCATTTTTCAATGCCATTCCTCTATATCCCTTAGACGGAGGCCAGGCGCTGCTCAATTTCTTCAGCCACTTCGGGAGGAAGGGAGTCGAGCTACGGGCAAGGAAGCTCACGACGATAGTCTCCGTCCTTATGCTTATCTTGATTCTGAGCTTTCTATTCCTACCCAGAATCCTTGGGGCATTTCCAGTCTAGCTCTTCATCGCAAAACGAAGCAATCCGACGGCACTTCCGAGAGTATTGACCTGACTACCTAGGTCTGTAGTCGAATCCAGCAAAAAGGTCTCTCCTCTATACTCCTCCACTGTGTTCAAGAGATCTACGATCAAATCTTCTTCAATGCCCTTTTGCGAGAAAATCTTGTCCGCGATAATCAATGATTCTACCGCCCCTTGCTTAGCAGCTTTTAGACAATCAGTGAATGCAAGCGAGACCCGGGAATCTCCTAACGAAATTCTTCGCATTATTTCAGCGAGAAGCTTCGACACTTTCGCCAGCCTGCTTTCGGAAAGGGCTGCTTGCAGGTTCGGGTTTCGAAGGGCGACATATACCCCGTCTTCCCCTGCGACATCAGAGCCTTCAATTGATCTAGCTTCGCCGAACTCTTTTCTTTCTCTTTGGATAAAGTTGGAAAAGATGTCCTTTGTGGTTCCTGGACCCAGAACAAATATTTTTGCTCCGCCGGGATAGACCACCGCGAGGGCATCCGCAATTTTTTCATAATAGCTTCCACCTCTCCTCTTAGAATCCTGGTACATCTTGCCGGCGATCCCTGATTCAATGGTTGGGAGAATCTGAAGATGAGTGCCCTTGACTACTCCAATCCCCGCCTCTCTTCTCTCGATTGCGACGATGACGAAATTATCCTTCGGGACGTTAGCCTCCTCGATCAGCCTGAGCTGAACGCCGCTGAACCCGCCGGGTTTTCTGATGGACACTCTGTGTCCCTCCGAAACTGTGAGAGAATGAAAAGAGCCCTTGCTCAACAGCTCGTTAGAAACATCGACTATCTTGCCTGAAACTTTGAGTCTGGAAAAAGTACTGTCCAGTTGTATATTTTCAACTTCCAGCGTGACCGAAACTTTAATCCTTTCCTTGTCGGGTCTGCCATATTCGCTTGTGTCCTTGTAGACTCTCGATGTCTCTCCAGCCACCAGATCGCTCTTTGCGATCACCCTACGAAGCGTCCAGAGATCGTCTGGTTGCTCTGGAGTGACGATTGCGAGGCCGTGCCTTAAGTCTAGCCTATTGAGGATCAACAGTGAAAGATCTCCCATTCCAGCTTTGGAACGGAAGTAGCTTATTCTAACCCGAGATCTTTGAAACTGTATATTATGACTGTTTCAGGTTTATTCTGAATTTCGCCGGCCCTATGCCCGAACAGCGATTCGACTCCCACTTTAGAGGCAGAATCAATCAACCGCTGGGTTACAATCCCGTCGAAGACCAAGTATTTTGCTTCGGACACGTCGGCCAATTTTGAGACCAGCTCGTTGACTGGCATTTTCGCAATTTCATTCCATTGGGAGTTAAAGACCTTGGCCTCTAGTGTGCCATTTATCAAGGAATATTCGGCCTTTACTTTCTCCACAGTCTCTGGCGAAGCAGGCGGAGGTGGTGGAAGCTGCTTAGGCGGCTCTCGTTCGAGCTTTTCCTCATACTCGTAATCAGACCTTTCTCTCGGAGGCCTTCTCTCGCTGCGATCTCTCCGGTCATACCTAGGGCGTCTGTCGTAGCGCTGACGAGGCTCTTTCCTCTCATCGCGCTCTTCGTGGAATTCCTCTTGCTGAGGGCTCCCCCTGAGAATTTCAAGTATTTCGACGGGAGTAAGCTCTTCGACCTCGCGGCCCCTTGGAGCGCGGTAGACCTTGTCAATCCTCGCCACTTGGCTAAGCTCCTTCAGAATCAGGTCGCCGCCCCTATCTCCGTCAAGAAACGCGTAAAGCGTTTTGCCCTTTCGAGCAAGATCTTTTACAGTATCCGGCACGCTCGTGCCTTCAACTGCGATAGTGTTCTCAATTCCGGCACGAAGTAGATTAATTATATCGGCACGGCCTTCGACGACTATTAGGGTATCTGAACTCGAGACAGCGGGTCCTGCAGGCAAGCCTTCCTTGCCAAAACTTATGAGGCGTCCTTTTTTTGCAGAATCCACAATATCCTTAAGCGACTCTTCACCTTCGCTTGCAGTCTTTGACGCCCAATCCTTCATGATGTTTTTTGCGCGGTCGACGATCACTTTCCTCCTGTCGGCGCGAACGTCGTTGATGCCAAGTAGGGTAAACTTGGCGGAACAAGGACCGACCTTGTCTACATTCTCAACTGCAGCCGCGATAAGTGCGGCGGTTGAAACATCCGTGCTCATGGGGATCAAGACCTCCCCCACCGTTTTGCCGTTTCCGGATTGCAGGTTGATCTCTATGCGACCAACTTTCCAGGTCTTTTGCAGTTCCTGAAGGTTCATCTCTGGACCGAATAGTCCTTCGGTTTGACCAAAGATTGCGCCAATCAGATCTGCTTTTTCAACTACTCCTTCTACATCAAACCTTAATTTTACTAAGTACTTTACGATCCCTTTCTCTTGACTCACAATAACCACCAATGGTAATGTTCAATTGGTATTTCGTCATACCTAAAAATCAAAAGCAGCTAATTATACATTTAAGCTTTTATTGAATTTGCAAATTCTCTCAATGATTATGAGCGTCGCCACTGAGAATTAGCCGTAGTTTCCATACCGGAAATGCTTGTCGTTGAAACGCGTCTTAGAAATGTTCAGCTGAGATGCGCTGGACTAATTTCCCACGTTCTGGATATTCGCGACTTTCGAGCGGAATAGTCTCGATACATTCAAATATCGAAAAGTGACCTAAACGGCAAGGATTGCATGAATGACGCCTAAGAAGTTCGATTACTATGCTCCTACCTCGATAAACGAGGCTTTACAATTACTTGAGGAGAAGGAGGAGTCCAAGGTGTTGGCCGGAGGACAGAGCCTACTTGCTCTGATGAAATTGAGGCTCGCGGCCCCTGCAGCTCTAGTGGACATTACGAAGCTCCAAGGCCTGTCCTACATAAAGGAGGAGAAGGGCTATTTGGCGATCGGAGCCCTCACAGTTCATGACCTCATTGAACACGACGAAATAATTGCTAGCAAATTTCCCATACTCGTAGACGCAGCTACTAAGATTGGCGACCAGCAAATACGCAATAGGGGAACAATTGGGGGTAGCGCTTGTCATGCTGATCCGGCAGCCGACCTTCCGACAGCGCTTACCGCTTTGAACGCGTCATTTGTTCTCCGCGGCAGAAATGGAGAACGAATTGTTCCTGCGACGGACTTTTTCGTAGATCTCTTCATGACCTCCATCGGACATGACGAGATTCTGACCGAGATCAGACTTTCTAACCTCCCGCCTATGTCCGGGACGGCTTATATCAAGCATAGCAGGAGAGAAGGGGATTTTGCTATCGTCAGTACCGGGGTAGTTTGTACGATGGGACAACAGAATGTCTGCAAGGATGTGAAGATTGCCCTCGGAGCAGTCGGACCGAAACCACTGCGGGCGACGGCCAGTGAAGAATATCTAAAAGGCAAGACGCTGGACGAAAAGACGATCGCGGAAGCGGCGGAAAAAGGAGTCGAAGGCGCCGATCCACCATCTGACATTCATGGAAGCAGAGAATACAGACTGGACATGATCAAAGTTTTTATCAGAAGGACGACCAAACTAGCGCTATCGCGCGTAAAGTGAGAGTGCATTTGAAATGATGACGTCTGCGTTAAGGACCGACAACTTTCACGTGACATGCAAGATCAACGGAAAAGAATACAGCGGTAGCGTGGAACCGAGGATGCTTCTCGTCCACTTTATCAGAGACGAGTTGAACCTCACGGGAACTCATATCGGTTGCGACACCGGTCACTGTGGTGCCTGCACAATAATAATGAACGGCAAAACCGTGAAATCTTGTATGGTGCTTGCAATCCAGGCGAACGGTGCGAACATTCTTACAGTCGAAGGACTGGCGCAGGGCGATAAACTGCACCCTATCCAGGAAGCTTACTGGGAGAACCATGGCCTGCAGTGTGGATATTGCACGCCGGGAATGCTAATGTCCTCTCTCTTCCTTCTCCAAAGGAATCCAGATCCAACCGAGGCCGAGATTCGCAAGGGAATAGAGGGAAATCTCTGCCGATGCACCGGTTACGTCAACATTGTAAAGTCGATCAAGGCTGCCGGTGAAAAGATGCGCGCTCAAGCCGCCAGTCCGTAGCAGAACGATCAGCATATCTAGCTTCGAATTCAGCTTTCGTCTAAAGAGGATAATGTAAAATTGCACTTTGAAGGTACATTCGATGTAAAGGCGCCTAAAGAAAAAGTATTTTCCATATTGATGGACCCCAATCAGATTTCAAAATGCATGCCCGACCTTCAGAAACTGGACGTAAAATCTCCTGACGATTATACCGCAGTAGTCAAAGCGGGCGTTTCCTTCATTAAAGGCGATTTCAACCTTCACTTTCTCACCGCTGATAAATCGCCCCCGAATCACGCCAAATTGACTGCGCACGGGACGGGAATTGGAAGCACTGTTGACATGGACATGGTCATGGATCTCGCCGACGTAACTGCAGGCGGAACATCGATGAAGTGGAGCGCCGATGCAAAAATCGGCGGCAGGATTGCTTCAGTTGGACAGAGGTTGATTAATGGTCAGGCTGAGAAAATCATCAAAAACCTCTTTGACTGTTTGAAGACGACTCTAGAAGCATCCTGAAATTTACGCTTGGAAATTAGGGTCTTCTTCAACCCTTATTTGTGAGTGCGCGAAATTCTACGTAGTAACGATGTTTCAGAATGAGAATACGCTCGGACGCCTGAGAGCTGCTGGCAAAGAAGAAGATTTTCACTCTAATTACGAGCAAGCGGTCAAGCAAGCAAAGGCAGATTTCGGAAAGACCTACCCGATGCTAATCGGGGGAAAGGAAGTATTTTCCAAGGATGGAACTTTCGATGATGTTTCACCTTCGGATTCCAGTGTAGTTCTTGCCCGTTTTCAAAAAGGAACGAGACAGGATGCAAAGAATGCCATCATCGCTGCCAGAAATGCCTTCGAGCGGTGGTCGCAGTCCCCATATCAGCAACGCGTAAGAATGTACAGGAATGCCGCAGACATTCTTTCTGTGGATAAGTTTAGAATCGCGGCCGAGATGTCTTTTGAGAACGGAAAGAATCGCTTTGAAGCAATCGCCGATGTCGACGAAGCGATTGATTTCCTAAGGTACTACGCAGAACAGCTGGAGCTAAACTCAGGCTTTGAGACTCAACTAGGTAAGATGCTGCCCAACGAACACACGAGATCCATTTTGAAGCCGTACGGTGTCTGGAGCGTCATCGCACCATTCAATTTCCCTCTCGCTATCGCTGCAGGGATGAGTGCTGGCGCGAGCATCGTTGGTAACACGATCGTCCTGAAGCCCGCGTCTGATACCCCTCTAATGTCATATGCTCTCTGCAAGGTTATGGAAAGGGCGAGCCTGCCTGCCGGAGTTTTTAACTTCGTAACGGGGTCTGGCGCGACAGTAGGATCTGAGTTAATAGAGAACCCTGATGTCGATGGAGTAGTATTCACCGGCTCGTGGGATGTCGGCTCGAAATCGCTCGCAGAGTTCGAAAAAGCAATGCCGCGGCCTTTCATAGCCGAAATGGGTGGCAAGAATGCCACAATTGTGAGCGAAAAGGCCGATCTCGACAAAGCAGTCGCGGGCGTAATGCGTGGAGCATTTGGTTACGGCGGACAAAAATGCAGCGCCTGCTCGCGAGTCTATGTTCAAGAGAGAGTGAAAGATGAGTTTGTGAAAAAGCTCGTCCAAAAAACGTCGCAGCTCAAGGTGGGCGACCCGACACAGAGGGAAACTTTTCTTGGGCCCGTCATCAACGCTAGCGCCTTCAAAAATTATCAAAAGTACGTCGAAGAGGCAAAGTCGGGAGGAAAAATTGCCTTCGGCGGCAAGATTTTGAAAAATTCAGGCAACGGTTTCTTTGTTGAGCCGACGATAGTTACCGATCTCCCCAAGGATCACAAACTGGTGAAGACAGAACTGTTTGTTCCGATACTCACTGTCGAGAGTTTCGCAGATATCAGGGACGCCATTGCGAGAGTAAACGACGTTGATTACGGACTTACTTCCGGAATATTCTCGAATGACAGTTCGGAAATCAAGGCATTTTTCGACAAAGTAAAGGCCGGCGTGCTATATGCAAACAGGATTGGCGGCTCCACGACAGGTGCTGCGGTTGGGGCTCAATCATTCGTGGGTTGGAAGAGGAGCGGATCTAGCGGTAAGGGTACTGGCGGGCCTTACTACCTGCAGCAATTCCTGCGCGAACAGAGCCAGACCAGCTACGATTAGCTTCGTTTAATGTTCGTAACTCTGAGTTTGAAGACCAACGTTTTTCCTGCCATTGGATGTCTTCCCGTCTTGCCATACGCCTTTTCAGGCGGCAAAGTTACTTCTTTCTCCTCGTTGACGGACATCCCGATAATCGCTTCTTCAAAGCCTGTGATTACCTGACCATCGCCGAGCTTCACCTGAAGGGGTTTGTAATCTCGCGCGGGAGAATGCAGGCCGTACTTTTTTGCTTCGGATTCAATTGAAGTGTCAAAAACCTGTCCTCCTTGGAACTTTCCGATGTAGTGAACCGAAACTGTATCTCCTTTCTGTGCTTTCAAACTGTTGCTCAATAGAAAACCAAATCCCAGTCAGGATAGCATAGCAAAAAAGGGCTTCTGTTTTGGAATCATTCGAGCTTGCGTACTGAGAACGAAGCTTATTACCCAGAGGAAGAGACAAAGTCGAGAATTGGCCAAGTACGGAAAGGAAAGACTTTTCCCGCACCATGCAATCAGCGAGGACATACATCTCTTCGGAGATATCCTAGGGCAAACGATCGTCGAACAGAGTGGACCCGATGCGCTTGCTACGGAAGAGAGACTAAGATCTCTTACAAAGCACTTTAGGGCGGCACGTTCGTTACAGGCTAAAGACGAGACCAAGAAACAAATTGAAGACTACGTTCAAAGTCTTTCCATAGACGAATGTCGTCTGGTCATTCACGCTTTTTCTATCTACTTTCAACTCGTGAATGTGATAGAGGACCATCATAGAGTTCGCGTATTGAGCGAAAGAGAATCCGCCACTCGTCGAGCGAGAACTTCGCAAAAGTCCGCAAAATATGTCGCGGAGTCAACTAGCGATCTGATATTCAGACTCAAAGAGAACGGCTTCACGTTCGATGACGTAATCGAATTCTTCCAAAACCTCAAAATCGAGCTTGTTTTCACAGCTCATCCGAACGAGGCTCGCCGCAGGTCGATCTTGCTCAAGTCTCACGAACTTTTGAGTCTGCTTTCTGAGGCCGAAACAACGAATTCCGCTGCAGAGCGAGAGAGCATTCTCGATAGAATCAGAGCAACCATTGTCGCTCTCTGGCAAACAGACGAGGTAAGAAATCGAGACCCGAGCGTTATGGACGAGGTAAAGACAGGTCTGTATTACATGGAGAACGTGGTTTTTCCGCTCATTCCTCTCTTCTATGAAAAATTGGAGGACGCGGTATTGGCGTCGTACGGCATGATGCCCAAGAGAATTCCGAGCTTCATATTCTACGGGTCGTGGAGAGGCGCTGACCGCGACGGCAATCCAAACGTAACTCCTGAAGTAACCGAGCGGACCCTGGCTAAGTTGCGGTCTTCAATAATAAAACTCTATGATGCGAAACTTTTCGAATTAGTTGACACTCTCTCGCAATCAACTCACTTCGCAACATTCAGCAAAGGGTTGCTTGATTCCATAGAACTCGAAAAGGCCGCTCGACCAGATGTATGGGACGAAATCGAAAAAGCAGATCTCTACGAACCCTACCGAAGCAAAATTACATTCATGCACGAAAAACTCCTCGCGTCGACGAGCGGATCGAGTCAAGGCTCATACAAGAACAGCTCGGAATTTCTTGCAGATCTATCAATCATACGGCGTAGCTTGGAGGAGAACAAGGGCGAGATTTTCGCAAAACTTTCAGTTTCTCCTCTGATAAGACAAGTGGAATCGTTCGGCTTTGATTTCGCAACACTGGATGTGAGAGAACACAGTGGTGTCCATCGAGAAATTGTAGCTCTTGTCCTGAGAAATGCAAAGACCTCTGAAGACTACACCAGACTGGCGGAGAAAGATCGCGTCTCGGTTCTTAACGAGGCAATCCTTAGGAATTCTACAGAATTCGCGCATGCAACTGAAGCTCTTGCAGGGGATGCTCGTGAACATTTTGATACCTTTAAGATGATCAAGTCGGCTCATGAAAAGTACGGACTGAGTTGCATCAAATCCTACATAATTAGCATGTGCGCGACTGAAAGTGACATACTTGAAGTTCTCTTTCTGATGAAACTTGCGAACTTGTTTAATGTTGAGACTGGAACTTCCGAACTTGACGTAGTTCCATTGTTTGAGACAATTGAGGGGCTACGAGAGAGTGCTTCCATGCTAAGAGAACTGCTCGACAGCGAAAGTTACTCAAACCAACTTCTTTTTCGTGACAATTTACAAGAAGTGATGCTTGGCTATTCCGACAGTGGAAAGGAGGCGGGGTATCTCACTTCGAGATGGGAATTGTACAAGGCGCAAATTGCTATCTGCAACCTGCTTAAAGAAAAGAAAATCGCCGTGAAGTTCTTTCATGGAAGGGGAGGTTCGGTCAGCAGGGGAGGAGAGCCGACAATTGACGCGATACGCAGCGAGCCTCTTGAATCGTACAGCGGAACCATAAAAATCACAGAACAAGGAGAAGTCATACCCTCCAATTATTCAAGTGTCGCGATGGCGCTGAGGCACCTAGATCAAATCACATTTGGCATGGGACTTCTTATGCTAGAAGCCCAAAACAAACGGCAATCCATTGACCCTAATTGGTTTGGTTTCATGGACGAAATATCGAATTTCAGCTATGAGCAATATAGGAACCTTGTCTACGACTCAAACGGTTTCACGAACTATTTTCTGAAGGCTACTCCTATTCAGGAACTAGCCGCGTTGAAGGTTAGCTCTAGACCTGTTTCACGGAGCGGAACCATGGAGATAAGGGATTTTAGAGCAATACCTTGGGTCTTCAGCTGGACTCAAAACAGGCACCTTCTTCCCGGCTGGTATCCAGTCGGCTATGCTTTTGGTGAATTCCTTCGAGAAAGGCCAAGAGCTCAACGTGTCATACTGAGGAAGATGTACAAGGGCTGGAGATTTTTCCGAACGTTGGTCGATGGTGTTCAGATGGCGCTCGTCAGAACCGATTTTATGATAGCGGAAGTATACTCTCGCCTTGAAACCGATGAAGGGAACCGAAGAAAAATCTTCGAAGAACTCTCATCGAAATACGCACGGACTGTGCAAGAAATAGGTGCTATCACAGGTCAAAGCGCTCTTCTTTCGAACAATAAGCTTTTGAGATATTCGATAGAAGTGAGAAACCCGTACGTTGATTCGATGAACTACATTCAGGTGAGGCTCTTGAAAGAGAAGAGGAGTGGGAGATACAAAGGGGATTCTCCGGAATTCAGGCAGATCTCAGATGTCCTCCTGCTGAGCATTGTGGGAATTTCATCAGGGATGAGGAACACGGGCTAGCCTCCGCTGACCGGAGGAAGGATCGCAAATTCGGTCACTCCTCCACACTTTATGGAGAAAAGTTTTGATTCGTTTACCGAGTCGCCGTTAACCGCGTAGGCGAAACCATCCCTCAACTTACCCTTCTTATCAAAAACAAAATCAGTGAATCTTTGGCCGTGCTTAGAGGAGAGAAGCTTTACCAGATCCTCAACGCTTGACGAGTCATCGATCTGAATACTCTCTTCACGTGTTCCAACCATTTCTCTGAGCATTCCAAAGAAACGAATCTTGACTTTAGCCATCGAAGAAATCATAAACACGCTGGGGTATATTGATTTTCGAAGCAAAACTAATTATTCCGCTTCAAGCGACCAAGTTCCATTGAAAGAAACAATTCCGAAAATGGTTGACATCTCTTCAAAGCCAGTAATAAGGCGAGAAGCAACTGCTGAAGGGACAATAGTCCTTCGAAAGTCAACGATGAAACGGATTAAAAACGGACAAATTGAGAAGGGGAATCCGATCCAAATTGCTTCAGTTGGGGCTATCCAGGCAGTAAAGTCAACTCCGCTCTACCTTATGATGTGCCACCCGATACCTATCGAGAGCAGCAGCGTCGATTTCGCAAGAAAGAATGATTCCATAACGGTACGAGTAAACGTTATCGCGCAGAGCAAGACCGGCGTAGAAATGGAAGCTCTCAATGCCGTCGCATGCGCGCTATTGAATATCTGGGATGTTGTGAAAAAATATGAAAAGGATGCTAAAGGCCAATATCCCGAAGCCCGGATTGAAGGCATCCATGTCGTAGAAAAGATCAAAGGATAGAAGATCTTGGAAAAAAGGGAACACACCTCGCATGCGGCTGCTAGCCATAAGCATGAATCGCCGCAGAAACTAAAGTTATCACTTATCACGGTTAGTTCAAGCAGATTTCGGGATAACAAGTTGAAGGATGACACAGGAGAGGTTGCGCTGGGGCTCTGTAGAAGAGCTGGCCATGAGTGCACGCTTTCGGTAATTGATGATAGCAAGTCAATGATCAGACTAAACGTAATGAAAGCGCTTTACGAAAACGGA
>JASHPO010000062.1 GCA_030038075.1 Nitrososphaerales archaeon
TTCGTCTTTGGGGTCTTCCGTCACAACGCAAACGGAGTAATCGGAATAGGAAATTTCCTTGCACGAAGTATGAATTGATGCTATGCCTCTCTTCACGACATCAGACGCTCTCGCAGAGCGAGTCATTATCTGAAAGATTATGAATGGATCGTTGTGGACGCGCACTAGATTGCGATTGAAATAGGTCTTTCTATTGCTCAACCAGCCTTTTAGTTGAATGGCAGCGATTGGAAGATAAGATAACCAAAGAAAAATGATGATGTAGGAAATCGCAATTACTAGATTCAATCAAGGTCCCTCGACACATGTTAAATTCTCACTAGAGTATTATAGCCGACTAGCTCATTCTTACATAAACGTCCTATGAAATTCAGACCAAAAAGTGCCGCGGTGCGATAAATCGAAATTAGAGAAACCGATCGAACTGTGAACTGCATTATCAGATCGAAGCGTGCGGGAGTTTAGTGAATTTTTCAGTAAGATTTGTACTAACAGCTTACATAGATTTGTTGCGTATCTTTTATGATATTGTTGTCAGACGCAACCCTCTCCCAAAAGAAACGGCCCGATAATGGGAATGATAATGTGAAGATTCAGCTTGCCGATTACGGTAAGCAAATGCATGACTTGCTATCCGGCGCGAAAGCTGACATCCGTACTTACAAGTTCTCCGTTGAAAAAACTGAATCCGGTTTTGATTTAGACGTGGCGATAAAGGTATCTTTCAACTCTACCAAGAAAGATTCGGAGAGCGAATTCATAGCGGAATCTCCGTGATCAACTACGCTCAAATCGTGTTGACCGCAATTGATGATAGCTCATGTTTGATAAGATCGCAAAATCGATCGTGAACTATTTTCTTCATTTATGCATAAAGAACTTTGACATTAAGAATTTCACGCTTGACGTGAAGGAATCTGACGGGAAGTACGTGCTAGGCATCAATTCGACAGTAGTCGTCGGAAAGACTGGAGAGTCAGTTCGAAAAGAAACTGAAGGCAGGAATCTGATGATAGTATTTTTTGTCACATTATCGCTCGTGGCAGTGTTTGCGATAGTGGGCATTCTAATCCCAAATGCAAGTCTTGGCAGGTCGTTTATTTTGATTAGCGTATTTCCAGCTTTTTTGGCGAATGTAATCGGGGCGCGGTACATTATCAAAAGCATTTCGTAGTTTGTGGAGGCGCTCAAATATTTCAGACCTGAAGCTCGTAAGACTGTTTGTTAGCCTCATTCTTAACAATGGCGTGAAGGATTCCAGCATGACAAACGTCTCCAGTTTCATGCAAGGGACTGAGGGTGTGTACACACTGGATGCTGGCGCTACATTAAACCTAGAGACGAAAAAAAATCTGACCCCTAACGAGAGAGTGAGAAAGTATCTGTTAATCAGCTTTCTAATGTCATTGGTATTAATGGTAGTATTGGGGACGATAGGAGACTGGCTCCCTGACGCCCAGTTGGGAAGAGAACTGATACTTGTCGGTGAAGTACCAGCTTTTGCTTCGAGCGTTTTCGCAGCAAGAATCCTTGTCAAAGAACGCAAGACAGCGACTCCTAAATCTACTTTCAACGTTCTGAAGAACTAGAATTCTAGCGAAAAGCACGTGCAAAAGACAGATTAGAATGAATTCTGAATCAAAAGCGAATCAACTTGAAAATTGCCAATGTCGATGTCTACCAGCTCGGACAACCAGCGAATGCCGGAGGAGCAACATGGGCGGCGAATTCAATTCTGCTCAGGCTAACCACGTCGGATGGAGTAGTAGGCTACGGAGAAGCCGTACCTACTTTGCGAGTCCAGCCCGTGATTCAATCAATTAAGGAGGTAGCTCGCGTCTACGTTGGGAAAGACCCTCTGGATGTGGAGAAAAACATGCGGGAGTGGTACAAGCACGATTTCTACTTACCATTTTCTTTCGAATCAACTACCGCTCTGAGTGCATTTGACATCGCCTCTTGGGATATTATAGGTAAACACTTTGGCGCACCGCTTTACCAGCTCATTGGTGGCGAGTTCCGATCAAAGGTAAAGCATTATGCAAACGGATGGTACGATAATTGTGTCAGTCCCGAACAGTTTGGAGAAAAAGCTAAGAAATTCGCTGGTATGGGATACAGTGCGTTAAAGTTCGATGTGTTTGGCAGCTATTATGATTATATCGACGAAAAAGGTTTGAACCTTGCTTACGACCGTGCGAAAGCGGTGAAGGATGCAACAGGAGGAAAGGTGGAGTTGCTTATAGAGCATCACGGCAGGTTCAACCCAAATTCAGCTATCGCTATCGCGAAAAAGCTTAGCGACCTAAATCCTCTGTTTATGGAAGAACCCGTCCACCCGGACAATTTGGAAGGACTCAAAAAGTATCGCTCTGCAACCGATGTCCGCGTCGCATTGGGGGAAAGACTTCTAACGAAGGAGCAGGTATTGCACGTCCTCTCAAACAATCTGACTGATTTCCTTCAAGCCGATATCACGAATATTGGGGGCGTCACGCAAGCCCGGAAGGTCTGCGCAATAGCAGAGGCCTACGGCATCGAGATGGCCTTCCACAACGCCTTCGGACCGATCCAGAATGCCGTGACTATTCAGCTTGACGCATCGATTCCAAATTTCTTGATACAGGAATCGTTCTACGACGTGTTTCCTCAGTGGAAGCGAGACCTTGTGAAAGATCAGAGCAGGGTAGAGGGCGGCCACTCCACCGTTCCCATGAAGCCTGGACTGGGAGTGGATGTGGATGAGAAAGTTCTTGAATCGCACAGAGTAGATGGACAGGAATACTTCAACCCTGACGAACCGGTATGGGTAGTCAAGAACACGTGGAGTAGCTAATTCTATCTTCGGAAAACATCTTCATGCCAATTTCCAGACTCAGACGGACAAAAATAGTCTGTACTATAGGGCCAGCCACCAGCCCGGAAAAATCTCTGAGAAGGCTGGTTAGCGCTGGGATGGATTGTGCTCGACTGAATTTTTCTCACGGTGATCCGTCAGAACACCTACGAGTGATCAGGTCGATTCGAAACATTGAAACCGAAACAGGCAAGCGTGTGGCCATACTCCAAGATCTTCCCGGTCCGAAGTTCCGAGTCGGAGTCATACCTAGCGGTTCGGTTCAGTTGAAGAAAGGTTCAGTCGTTACTTTGGCTGCCGGCGAAGTCAATTCCAAGCCAGACACCATTCCACTGAGATCTGACAATCTGCCGCATTATGCTCCTGTCGGGGGTCTAATTTTTCTTTCAGACGGTTCAATCAAGCTCAGAATCCTAGAAACAACAGATACAGAGATCAAGTGTCGATGTGAAGTCGGAGGGATTCTCCTTTCAGGTAAGGGAGTAAATGTTCCCGAACTAAGACGAGGATTTGAGACTTTCACTGATAATGACAAGAAGTTTCTTGCATTTGGCCTGAAGCACGGTGTGGATCTCGCTGCCGTGTCATTCGTGAGAAAATCCTCGGACATTGAATCAGTACGCAATTTCATGAAGAAAAACGGGAAAAGCGTTCCAATAGTCGCAAAAATTGAGAAAAAAGAAGCCGTCGACAATATCGACGAGATTGTCCGCACCTCTGATGCCGTGATGGTAGCCAGAGGCGACCTCGGAGTGGAGAATCCACTTCAGCGTGTGCCGGAACTTCAGAAGCACATCATTTCCACCTGCTCTGCGAGTGGCGTTCCGGTCATCACCGCAACGCAGATGCTGGAATCCATGGTGAACAACCCCAGTCCTACAAGGGCGGAAGTTACCGACGTGGCTAATGCGATCTTTGACGGCACCGACGCGGTGATGCTCTCGGAAGAGACGGCAGTAGGAAAATATCCGGTAGAATGCGTCAAAATGTTAAACGAGGTTTCGCTTAACGCGGAGGAAATGATGCGCACAACCCGCCAAATCATGAAATTTGATGTTTCTCCCCGTCCTGATCTTGTTAGCGAAGCAGTAGGAAGAGCTTCGGCCGCTATCTGTAATGAGCTCGGGGCAAAAGCGATCGTCACGTTTTTGGACTCGCTGGAAACTGTTTCCCAAGTGTCAAGGCTGAGACCGGGCGCTCCCATCATTGCCATGTCCAAGGATGAAGCGAAGTTGAGAAGATTGAAGATTGTCTGGGGAGTTTATCCTGTTAAAGAAGAAGCCGATTTCGATATAGCTTCAATCGCGTTTCGCACGCTTGTGAAGCATAGATTTCTTAGAGCAAAAGAGAGAGTTACACTTGTTTGTTTGGACCGGGGAAGTTCGGGAAGGCGCTCGATGCGGATGCAAGTTTTGGAAACTGCATAATTGCAGGGACCTTTGACTGCTTTTTCTATGAGGCAAAGAGTTGGACAGTTTACTATTTGTAATCGATAGGGTCGATCCTTTTGATCGATGCCACTTTATCGAGCTCGCGATCAGCGGACAGGACTTCGCTCATGAAACTCGCATTCATCGAGGCAATATGCACATAATCGACTCCATTGACAGGATAGTCTAAAGTGAAAGCAGTCCCGATGATACGAATATCCAGATCAATCCAGACGATGGGGAGTGAAAGAACCGCCGCAATATTGTCTGCTATAACCAACTTCTTTTCTCGTTTGCTTGAAATGATCTTGTTCAGTTTAACGAGCACGTTGATTAGCCCTACAAGTACATGACGCTTCGATCTTCTTTTGCTGAACATCCAAGAGTATTCTCGCGCAGCTCTTGCCATACTTGGGGTGATTTTCTATTGCGTAGACAAAGACGTTCGTATCCACATAGAACGATGCCATTTGTTTCAGCCAAATTCTTCTTCTCTAGTCTCTCTTACGAGCCCAACTGCATCCATGGTGATAGCGGTTTTTACCTGAGAAGTCAGGAATCCGACTGGATCGTCCATTTTTTTGTGCGAGTCAACTACAACCATGCTACGCAAAACGTGCCAGGTGACGGTTTCTCTGGGTTTTACTTTGAGGTACTTTCTGATTTCCTTGGGAATTGTTGTTTGGTACTTTTGCGTAACCCTGGTCTCTTCGTTTCTCATGTAAAAGTATTACACGTAATACTATTTAAGAATTGGAACGTTCTCGTCTCACCTTTTTCGACACAGTGGGTTGAATGCGTAATGGTTCTCGCAAGCGCGTCTGGTCTCGCCTATCCCATTGGATTTTCAATCCTTTAGTTTTCTTGCGGAATTGGTTGCCAAGATTGAGATGTCATTAACGTTTGTTCCTGTGGGTCCGGTCATTATAAGATCTCCAAGTCTTTTGAAAAAATCATAGGAATTATGCTTCTGCAGGATCGCGGTCGGATCTAATCCCGCCTTTCGTGCCCTCTCTATTGTAGTTGAATCAGCAATTGCTCCAGCTGCGTTTGTTGGTCCATCAACACCGTCTGTACCCATGGAAGCAATTACGGCCCCATTAAGACCACTGATGCCGATCGCAGAGGATAGAACAAGTTCTTGGTTTCTTCCGCCGTGACCACCCCCAGTTGTTATTGTGACCGTGGTTTCGCCACCGCAGATAATGGCGTGAGAACTTTTCATGTCTCGGAGCAACCCGGAATAGAACCTCCCAATTTCTTTGGCTTCGCCTTGAACGTGGGTTGACAGAACACTCGCTTTGTAACCAGCTCGTTCTAAAGATCTCTGAGCCGCGAGACATGAATGCTCATTTGTACCGATCAAAACGTTAGAAACGCTATCAAAGAATTTGGAATTTGGTTTTGGTGTTTCTAATGACTTGTCTTTCAGGCACTCTTCTACAAGGTTCCTCACGCGATCTGGTATCTTTTTCCAAATTCCGAAACGAAGCATGATTTCCTTGGCATCGGCATATGTTGTAGTATCTGGAACTGTAGGGCCAGAAGCAATTGATTCGAGACTGTCCCCGACAACGTCAGAAATAATCAGAGATAGAACTCTGGCAGGGAACAATTTCTCCGCCAGCCTGCCGCCTTTAATTGCAGAAAGATGCTTGCGAACCGTGTTGATTTCACCTATTGCAGCGCCAGAGCGTAGGAGAAGATCCGTGACTTTCCTGTCATCCGATAGTTTTAGTCCTTCCAACGGCATGGGCATCAGCGCAGATCCGCCTCCAGATATCAGGCAGATTATAAAATCGGTCTTTTTGGGTCTTCCAACGATACTCAACATTCGTTCAACACCATTCATGCCCAATTCGCTGGGAATCGGGTGAGTCGCGGCGTGAAGCTCAATTCTCTTTGTCTTAGGTTTGGGCTTCAGGTAATTAGGAATGTTCACGACGCCCGCTGTTATCTGTTTTCCAAGTAATTCTTCCAGCCCTGATGCCATCGAGGCTACTGCCTTGCCTCCACCAATCACAATTATTCTTTGATACGCTTTGAGATCGAGATTGACCGAATCTACATTCAGCGTATGATCCTTCATCTTCAGTCTCTTTTTCAGAATCTGCTCTGGAGAAGCTGCGACCAGGGCTTCATTCAGTGCTTCAATAACATTGGATCTCGTGTCTGTCTGCTGATGGGAATTTCGACCCGAGAGTTTTACTTGTAGGGATCTTGATTTCATCGATTGAGAAACACATAGCATCGCAACCGGTTCAAATAGTTTCAAGCCGTGGCCGAAGCGAAATGATGAACAGCCTTGGAACATTTTTCCTTATTTCTTATAAAAGCAAAAGTTAGCTCGGAACAACTCGGAGGCTTTCTGCAAACTCATTATGCTTTCAGATCCTCATCGAACTTGAGTCGTCAGAGGCGGGGAAAACTTATCCCGAGTGGCTCTCGATACGTTTTCGCATGCAGAGAAGTGTGTAGACAATAGCTGAATCTTCATCACCATCGCTTGCAGTAGGAATCGAAACGTACCATACGTAATTTCAAACTTGAGAAGAAAGGGGTAAAGATTAGGGCCATCATCCCGGTAACTGGAGAGAATTTGGAATATTACAAAAACGTTCTTGGACTTG
>JASHPO010000063.1 GCA_030038075.1 Nitrososphaerales archaeon
AGGACGCGATATGACCCAAGTCCTCCTCAACAACACGTCTAAGACTCTTTACGAAGACGCCCTGAAACTGATATTCCACGAGCAGGAGCTGGCAGGATTGGATATTTTTACCGATGGTGCCTTGCGATACGATGACTGGGTTGGATCGGGTTGGGTCAACCACCTTCTTGCAAGGCTCGGCGGGGTCAAGTGGACAAACGAATTCGTGCAGCCCGCATTTACACCCGTTCCCGGAATGATTACTGTGCCGATTCCACAATTTCTTCAGGAAACTCAGTTATCAAAGCCTGTCGAGGTTGTAGAGAAATTGAATCGAGGAAATCTGCAGTTCGGCCAGTTTTACAAATTTGCGGCACGATTTACTGATCGACCACTTAGGTATACAATGCCCGAAGCTGCCATGACCATGATTCAACTCCGGAACAACCATGGTGTATACAAGGACAACACAGAAATGTACTTTGACCTCTGCAAGCTTATCAATGCAGAGTTGAAGATACTCGTAGACGCGGGTTGCAAAATAATACAGCTGGATTATCCTTTCGCTCCCGCGTTTCAGGCAGTTAGCGCGCCAGAAGAGATCTGGAGGCTGCGCGTCGATGGTTTCAACACCGAAGTTCAGGGCGTCAACGCTCAGATATGGGTTCACCTTGACTGGGGCAAGACTTGGAGAGGACAGATAGGTAGCTTTGAGTCGCTCTTTCGCTACATTGGCGATGCAAAGGTCGACGTTGTAGGCATAGAAGCTGCAAGCACGTACGGCAATAATCTAGACAGAGAACTGGCGATATGGAAAGAATACTGCTCAAACATGGACATTTGTCTGGGAGTTGTAAATCACCGCAGAACTCAAGTCGAAACTCCCGAGGAAGTTGCTGGTATAATTAGAAAGGCGCTCAAGTACGTGCCACCTGAAAAGCTTGCGGCATACAGCGACTGCGGTTTGAACTACGTTCCAAGAGTGGTCGCATACGGGAAAATAAAAGCGATCGTAGTCGGATGCAAGTTAGTTAGAAAAGAACTCGGAATTAGCAACTGATACATGCTGATTCCTTTATCGAACAGTTTTGGCACGACAACCTCAAATGACCAGAAACCATAATTGAGTATGTTTTAGCAACCTGCGCTATGGTCGGAAAACTTAAGGACGTGGTAGGCGTTCCTATCGCGTCAACTCAAGCTGGCGCATACATGCGCCCTTTCTGGTACAATCTGAACTTTGAAGGACGAGACATGACGCAAGTGCTTCTCAACAATACTTCGAAGACCATGTACGAGGACGCCCTAAAATTAGTTTTTCACGAGCAGGCACTTGCTGGACTGGACATATTTACCGATGGTTGTTTGAGATATGATGAATGGCTGAGTGGCCTCGGATGGATGACACACATAGCCGGACGACTGGGCGGAATTCGTTGGAACAATGAATTCGATGAATTGACCGAGGCGGAACGCCGAGCGATGCAAGCTTCAGAGTTTCTGGTCGAAAGTAATCTCCAGTTTAGAAAGAGCGCCGATATTATGTCAAAGTTGAGTCAGGGAAACATACAGATGGCAGAATTCTTCAAGTTTGCAAAGCGCTTTACCAACCGACCGCTGAGATTCACCACTCCCGAAGCGTGTATGACAATCCGTGTTTTGAAAAACAAGATAGGTGTCTACAGAGACGACACGGAAGTATTTTTTGAATTATGCAAAATTATTAATTCAGAACTGAAGAAACTTGTCGATGCGGGTTGCAAGATTATACAACTAGACTACGCGTTCAATCCCGCATTTTACATGGGAGAGCGAGCTCCAGATGAAATGTGGAAGAGACAGATTGAAGGTTTCAATATCGAAGTCCATGGAGTTAACGCCCAGATCTGGGTTCACCTTGATTGGGGTAGGCCGCAAGGTCAGCTGATGGCCGGAAAAGTGCTCAGCTTTCAGGAGCTCTTCAAACGGATACCCGATGCGAAGATAGATGTTGTTGGCATGGAAGCAGCCAGCACTTATGGGGACAATCTAGAAAAGGAATTGCCCATTTGGAAGGAATACTGCTCTGAAATGGACATCTGCATCGGCGGCGTGAACCACAGAAGAACGCAGGTCGAAACTCCTGAAGAGGTAGCAAACATAATCAAAAAGGCGCTGAAGTACGTCCCGGCAGAGAAGCTCGCTGTCTACAACGATTGCGGTATGCCACATCTTCCACGCGCAGTGGCTTACGGCAAAATCAAGGCAATAGTTGAAGGTTGTAAACTCGCTAGAAAAGAACTGGGAATCAAATCGTAAGGTCTCGACCATTCACTGGGTTCGGTGTAGGTGGTAGCGAGAGACTACACGATTCTTAATACCCTTAAGAACAAACTCTCCAACAAGTATTTGTGAAAGAAAGCGCTTTGCTGAAAAGAGGACGCGCACAAGATGCCTGAATTGACCACAGAATTTGATGCTATTATAATCGGAGCAGGCATAAATGGCCTGACAACTGCGGCCTATCTTGCCAAGTGTAATCTGAAAGTAGCGGTCATTGAAAAGCGCGACCAAGTAGGGACTCACTGCGCAACCGAAGAATTTGCGACTCCTGGTTGGCGAAACAATCCTCACGCCTCCGGCATTTGGGTTGGTCACAGTCCCGCGATGCTGGATCTCGATCTTGAGAAATACGGGTTGGATCTTTACTCTGCTCGCCACGTTCGCGCACAACCCTACCTCGACGGCAAAGCCTTCGTCCCTGATGTTTGGGATGCGAACAACTTCTACAAGAAATGGGCGAGGTTCAACCAGAAGGATGCGAACACGTTCAAGGAAATTTTCAACGCATGGGTAAAAGTTAGGCAAGATCTGATGGACAGGTTCGTCTATTCGCCGCCCTCGGTCGAAAATTGGGACTCGACGATCAAGACCTTCAAGGGTATACCGCACGTTCCAGAAGATTTCCTTGAAATGACTGGATTTGAATTGATCGACCTTCTGTTCGAGGACGAGCATCTGAAAGCCCAGCTTGCAGGATGGTCGCATGCAGTTGCTCTGGAACCTCATGTGAAAATCATCGGACCGATCGGCGCGATTATGCTCGTTTCTTCGTTCGGCGTCCAACAGTCGATAGGCGGATCTCACCAGATTCCCCACGCGCTCTTTCGTTGTATTGTTGAACACGGCGGGAAGATCTTGCAAAATTGTGGGGTCGAAAAGATTTTGATTAAAGATGGTAGCGCGAAAGGCGTCCAGCTATCGAAATATGCTTCATATCCTGAAAAAACTATAACGGCAAGAAAGGCGATCATCAGTGACCTTTCTCCAGTTCCCACTTTCCTGCATCTGGTTGGAGAAGAGCACTTGGACAAACAGGTAGTTCGTGTTCTGAGAGGCTTTGACTACGAATGGGGCGTCCTGTTCACTGCAGGATATTTGACTACTGCTCCGCCTAACTGGGTGGGTTCAGAATTCGATCCCGATATGAAGAAAGCTTGGCATTTTAATCTAGGAGTAGAGACCCTGTCTGATGTCGAGAAATGTTTTACTGATCTGCAGCGTGGGAGAGTCCCGGATCCCCTAACTTTTCTGGGCGCGAACTTTAACTTCAGCATGCACGACCCACACGCGGCACCAGCGGGACTCCACAGCATACAGTTGTGGGCTGACGTTCCCTACAATGTTAGAAAGCATGGCGGCCCCGACGCGTGGGACGACCTAACTCACGAAGTTCTCGAAAGATGTACGGACAGAATGGATGAATACGCGCCCGGATTCAGAAAGACTGTTGTTGACAAGTTCGCGTACTCACCTGCAGATGTCCAGAGACGTAATGCCTCAGCGGTAAAGGGAGTCTGGCAGGGCGGCATCGTTGCACCGGGTCAGCTTTATTTCGACAGGCCATTCTTGGGATGCAATGCGCCTCGCACGCCGATCAAGAATCTATATCTCGCGAACGGTGTTTGGCCGCACAGTTTCTCTTGGCTAGGCGCTGGCTACAATGCTGCGCTTGTCGTGATGCAAGATTTGGGCTTGAAAAAGCCGGATTGGTGGTCTCACAGATCTCTCGAATGGATGGGTGGATGGGCTAAGAGAAACGACATCTCACTTGTCTCACAAGTGACCGCATGAGACCAAAAGTGTGGTTGTGCGATGCCGGATTTTGATGTCGTGATAATTGGGGGCGGGCCTAACGGTGAGACCCTTGGATCGTATCTTGCCAAAGCCGGCGCCAAATGCCTCCTTGTGGAAAGACGTGATGAAATGGGCGGAGGGCTCATAACCGAGGACAACGGCGGTTTCAGGTTCAACTATCACGCAACCTATTCTGTAATTGACAGCTGGCTGCCTGCGTTCAGTGATCTTTTCCTCGCACAATACGGCGCTTCGGTGATTAGGCCAGAATGCCAGCTTCACATTGCGCCAGAAAACAAACCGTCCCTAACGGTGTTCAAAGATCCAAAGAGGACCGCAAAGGCCATAGGATCGATTTGCTCCAAAGATGATGAGAAAGCGTTTACCAAGCTTTACGAAGACCTGGTTGAACTAAACGAGAAAATCATCATCCCTTGGCACTACACTTCTCCTCTGCCTCCTAGCGAGTTTGCAGAGAAATTAGGGAAAAGCGAAATCGGGAGAAAATTGCTTCATATCGTCCCGCTTTCGCCGCTCGAAATTCTCGAAGATTATGGGATTGAAAACGATACACTGAAGGCTGCCCTAATTTATCCGGGTTGTATCTGGGGGCCTGATCCGACTCAGAAAGGAGTCGGCCAGATGTTCGCCTTCTTCGTCTACAGAATGACAAATTCCGGGCTTTATCATGGCGGAAGTCATCGCATGAGCTCGTCACTACTGCGCGCCTATTATGAAAATGGCGGACATGTAATGGAAGATACGATAGTGACCAAGATTATGGTCAAAGATGGCGCAGCTACCGGCATCAGAGTCGATACAGGAAAGGAGCAAAAGGAAATATCCGCAAAGGTCGTTGTTTCGACGCTCAACCCAAAGCAGACGTTCTTTGATCTCGTTGGAGAAGAACACCTCGATAGTGGTCTCGCGAGCAAAGTCAGGGGCTGGCAGTGGGACGAGTGGGCGATGTTCATGGTCCATCTTGGAATCAGGGGCTTGCCCGTGTACAAGAGTACTGACGGGGATGGCAAGTCGGGAGTTCTTCTCCAGCTTTGTGGTTACGAGAGCTTGGACGACATACTGAGACACTGGAAGGACTGCCGGACCGGTAAAGTTCCCTCTGCCGCTGGGGGGTGGACTATAACGAGCGAAATCGATCCTACTCAGGCGCCATCCGGGCTGCATATCGCCAGAATGGAAACCCAAGTACCCTTTGATGCAGAAAATCAAGATTGGGAAAGTATCAAGGATTCATTTGCAGAAGAGTGCATAAAGAACTGGAAAATGAAATTAGAAAACTCCAGCGAAATTCAAATCCTGAAAAGGTTCTACTATCCGCCCACATACACCCAAGCAAAACTGCCAGAGATGTTCAGAGGATCCATTAGACACGGTGCTTACATTCCCGAGCAGATAGGGTACAACAGACCTCATGAAAGTTGTTCCGGAAGTAGAACGCCGATAAAGAATCTCTATGTGGCAGGAGCATCGACTCATCCCGGTGGGATGGTCACGACGGGTCCAGGTTATATTGCGGCAAGTGCGATCGCCAAAGATCTAGGAATTACTCCATGGTGGCCTGTAATGCCGTTGCTCCAGAAATCTAGAGAAGCGGGTCTAGTCTAACTCCAGCCGATAATGAAAATACTAGGACGAAAAACGGAACTGGGTTGATAAGTAACGCAGCGACAACAGTCCAATTTGTCATTTTCGCTGAGATGCCGCATATGCTTGAAGGAATGGGATGCCGATACTATTAACGGAATTTGCGATTGCGGGGGCTTGATCGAAGCCCATTATGATTCTATCTCAGCTGGCGAGTGGAAAGCTGGAGACGGGTCGAGTAGACTCGCGCGTTATTGGAAGCTGCTACCTCTGACTGAATCTGCGCCTGCCAATTACCTTGCGAGGTTCTTCAAACCAACACCGCTTTACAGGAGTAGAGCACTAGGCGAATACTTCAAAATCAAAGGCCTTTGGCTCAAGGACGAGACAAAGAATTTCACAAAGACGTTCAAAGCCAGAGATGCGTTTGTTTCGCTTTTGCGCTTTCAGGAAATTGGTATCTCCGAATTTGTGCTTTGTTCGACGGGAAATACTGCAGCAGCATTCTGTTACGCGATGCGGTTTGCTGGAAAAGGCATGAAAGCGCATTTGTTTTTTCCAAAGAATACGATAATTGATTTTCCGGTACGAACCAGATACGTAGCAAAAACTCAATTCGTCTCGGGTACATTCGAGGAAGCAATCAATGCGGCAAAATCTTACGCTGTTGAAAATAATCTAGCATTCGAGGGAGGTTTTGCGAATCTCGGAAGGAGAGAAGGCTCCAAGACTCTTGCGTTTGAAATTGCTGAAACAAAACTTGAGCCCGATTGGTACGTTCAAGCTATCGGGAGCGGGACTGGAGCTTACTCATTTGAAAAAGGATTTTCGGAGCTTGTAAAGCTGGGAGCTGCCAAAATCTGTCCAAAAATTCTTTGTGTCCAGCCGGAGAGATGCTCACCTATAGTCAACTCTTTCCTGTCAGGAAGCGAGTTGCTTGATCCAAAGTTCGTTGTAAAGTCTCCTGATTCATTTGCGACAACTCTCTCTAACGGTAATCCCTCTCTGAGTTATCCATATGTCCGTAAAGCCATATTGAATTCGCAGGGCGGAGTGCAAAAGGTTTCCGAGTCGGAGATTGCCAAGGCATTGATGTTGCTGTTCAAGCTCGAACACCTCGCTTGCGACCCAGCTGTTGCCGTAGCCGTAGCTGGGTTGATGAGATCTGTAGAAGAAGAAAAAATAGACAGGAATTCTACCATCGTACTTAATGTCTCTGGAGGATTGCGGCGCGGTTCTACTAGGTGGGCTTAAGAAGAGGAAATCTCGGTTTTTCTATTCGAACTTTTTGGCGGTTCCGCAACTATGAGCTGCTCAATCGGTTCTGCAATCGTCCAGAGCTCATCAAAAAAGTATTTCATTGTTTTTCCGAACGTACAGTCGTGGAACTTTAGGAATCTTCCCTGATCCAGATAGGATTCACTTTGAGTTGATTTATCGAGGCTACCGCAGAGAATCACGCTACTTGAATCTACATCTATAAACCGAAGGACCAAACCTCCTAGATGCTTGATCTTGAAGTACTTGGCGCATGTCTTAGCTTCGTGAAGATTGCTTGCAGTAATTTCAGAGATTAGTTTCACAGATACGCCCCTCCTTGCAGCGGATTTGAATTGCTCAAAAAGGTCCGTGGCGAACATTGTCTTCAAGCCGTTTTCGTCGACAATCCGGAGAACTTCATTCCTAGATTTTAGGACCAAATTCGTTGTTTCCTGCCAATACCTTTTCCTGCCAGAGATTAGCGTGAAAGCTGATGAAAAGTCTTGAGAAGAAAAGTTCGAATTAAGAATCTCCTCTGTTTTTCCCTCGCTTTGAGTTACTTTCATTACTCCCATCAATTCCAGGGCGAGTTGCGCTGAATTGCTAGAAACCTTCTCTATAGACTCGTTCATCCTGTCCTTGAGCAAATCTAGCACAACTTGAGGAGGAGCGGCTACGTACTTGTTTGAAGGAGAGTTGATTTCACAATCGACCATTTCATTTTCCTGAAGCTCCTTTAGCTTGCGATAGACGTCACTCCTGTGCATCCGACAATGACTGGAAAGAAAACGAACGTCAGCGGGCCCGTTAGCGAGAAGAACGAGATAAATCTCTGCCTGCTTTGGAGTGAGTCCGAAATCAACGAGCCTGCTAACAAAGCTTCGCTGGGATTCTAACAGGCCAAGATTGCTATGCTCCAAAACTAAAGATCCTATGTTGGCTGCGACAGAAAAAACCAGAGATATAAGTTCTAAGGGAGATGTGGTTAGGGTTTAGAAGCAGATTTTTGCCGAAAGTTTGAAGCTTCCTTTTCCATAATCTCCACGAACTTCTGAAAGT
>JASHPO010000064.1 GCA_030038075.1 Nitrososphaerales archaeon
GTCAGAGTCATTTTGGTTAGCAGCGCCTAGTTCAGCGGAGACAGTCCGCAGTTTTGGATCACCAGACTCTTTCGCTTGGCGCAGTAGTATGCCTAACCTATCTTCGTACCTCTTTGTAAGTTTTGAATATGTTTCTAGAGAGTTATCGAGCTCTGCGATTAGATCGCCTATACTGTCGAACGATATGATCGAATGAGCTACCCCGAGTTCCTCTCTCATATCACGAAACCAGGTTGAAAGCGGAGCGAGACTTTACTTTTCGCCTAACGAAGATCTCATTGCATCCTGGCTCGAGGGCCTTTCCCTCATAGAATGAGGCCCTTGCTGTGATTGGTCAGGACTACCTTGGCCAGTTTGCCTAGCGCGAGCAAGAGGGATCTTTCTCATTTCTTTGGATAATTTTTCCAAGGTCATGACTCTTCCGCTAAGTTTCTGCCTTCTCTCATTCATCAGGACTTTCACATCGGGTATAACTTCCAAGAGGATCCGAACGAGTACCTCACTTGCAATTGATTCCAACGATCTTGAAACAACGCTGCCCGAATTGTAAAAGACGCATACGACTCCTTGCGGCGTGAGAACTACGTCAGAAATTGAAGAGTCATTTTTCGATATCGCATCGGGTTTAATGTGATAGGAAGCATTGAGGGGCATGATTACCTGTTTTAGCTGATTGGTTACCTCTGATGAATAGCTCCTCTCCATCTCCATAAGCTCAGATATTTGTTGGGACTCCTCGAGCAGAGACTTGATCGAATTTGCAATATCCGACTCATTCGACCCCATTTGACTTGATCCCTTCTCTTCCATGCGCGCGCCTTCTATCTTAGATTCAGTAGCCAAGCTTAAGTTTTCCCGCATTCATTTGTCGTGATATGATATTAGTCGTTATGGACTAGAGCTCCTAATTCGAGATTGATATTATATAAAGCGCGGTCACTTGTCGGGGCGCTCGATAGTTACAGCATCTTGATATAACAAAATTCGATATGCGAACAATATCAATAGGTCGAAATCAGCTTGGCACAAGAATTTGTTAGTCTACAGAGAGAAAGTACGCAATCTCAAGTTACCAGACGCTCCAGAATGGAAACATTCTGCGATATTCTCCGGGCGATTGGAGCGGGCGCTGAAAAACCTACACATATCATGTACAAAGCGAATCTTTCTTGGACCGTCATGCAGCTTTACATTAAATCACTAGAGGCGCAGGGACTCGTCATAGCTAGTTCTGATGACGGCAAACGTCTCTATCATCTTTCTGACAAAGGCTTCCAGCTTTTGAACCAATTCCTGACGATCAGAGAAGACCTAAACTTACACCACGAATCCTAATTTCGTTCTGCTTGCTGACGCATAGCCGCCAGAGTGGTTGGGGTTTCCGGCTATGTATTTCGGCATTAGTACTCGAAGCTCATATGAGATATATATCAAATTAGAGAATATTAGGTGGCTTCGAGTTGCTGAGATAGATTATTGGAACGATCTAACCCTTTGAATCTACTTTTGACCGAGCTAATAGAGAGCCAGAAGCAAAATGTTGTCATTAAACCAGGCGCAGGAGAATCGTCCCCAAGGTGCCGAAACATCCAGCCTTGTGAAGCAGCTCGTTGACATTGAAATCCTCTATCTTCTGACCTTCAGCCCTAAAAGCGGCTACGAGTTAAAGAAACAGCTTCTCAACTGGTTCAAGATCAACGTAAGTTATGGAACATTATATCCTCATTTGCACTCGCTGGAGGAAACAGGTTTCATTAGCGGGAAATGGCAGCAGAAATTCGAAACAGCACCGTTGAAAAAGCGAAGTTACAGTCTTACACAGACGGGCAATCAGGTTTTGAGGGAGAGTGTTGAGAGCCTAACTAAGATAACGCTTGCAATGCAGTTCATGATGACGCGGGTTGACATGAGTGCTCAAATCTCATCGCCAGCGGCTAACAAAAGTGCGCTAGCTCTTGCGGAGAATTTCTTTGCTGAACGCGATTATGCGGTGACGAAATCCATGACAGTAGCAGGATTTTCTGGAGTAGAGTATCCGGTCGACCTACTTGCTATCTCATCAACATCCAAGATGCCCAGAGTCATAGTTCGCATACTGGATAAAAATCCAATAACTATTGACGACATACTGAAGACGCACGTAATGTCGTTCGACCTGGAAGCATCTCTCTCTGTCGTTCTTTCCTCTTCGCCTGTCTCCGAAGAAATAGCAAAGCTTGCGGATTTTTATCATATTTCGATTTTCAATGGACGAGACATCGAGGACACAGTCAATATCATGTGCTCTTCCTTGAAGCTCTAGAAGAGATGTTAATATTGTATAATAAACTCAGCGTTTTAGCGCTATTTGCAACATTGCTCTAAAATTTTGCAAATTTGAATTCCAAAAGTAGATCTTCTCGCAAAAAACATCGGGCGCGAAGCGCCAAGTGAAATTTCTGCAAATCATACTTCTATGTATTCTTTAATATCAGGATTGATATTTACTACTTTGATCGGGCAGAAAAAGGGACGACCATCCAAGCGTACGAATATACGGAGACGGCGTGATCGGAGATAGTCAACTCATCTTCAAGTCAGGTAGACTTGCATCTCCTTCGCTACTCCTTTAGCGAGAGTATTCAAACTATTAGTTTCTAACTGTTCTGACCATCAGAACAGTGACGGTATTGAACATTTTTAATATCTCAACCTACATTTCACTTGCTATGCAAGTGGGAAGCCGATCCTTAGAGTCCACCAATGAGTCAAATTCGAACCGCATCACATCTAGAAAGAGAAACATCAGGAGAGTGCTAGCAATAAGCAACTGCCTCGCGGTAGTACTGATTTTCTACCTTGTCCCCATAGCTCCGCTCGGAACGTATGGAGCTCACTCTAATCTGCCAAATCAGATTGTTGTGCGTGATATCTGTCATGATACGTTGGGCTGTCCGGTGGGTCTAGCGCCCATTGGTCAATCCTACGTCTCGCCGTCATATTATCTGTTCGGCGTTGGTGAATATCTCTTTGTCAACGCTCACACATCATACTTTGGACATTTGTTCGGTAAGAGAAGATTAGCAACAAATAGATGCAAAACACGCATAAAAAGCGTCAAAATTATCTATCTAGAAGCAATTTAGATGTTGCATAATAAACCATGCGTTTTCTCTATATGCAACAAATCGCCCTAAATTTTCGCAAGTTTGAATTCCAGAGGAGACCTTTTCGCAAAAAAACGTGCGAAACTGGGTTCCTAACACATCCATTGATTTGCGCCACCGTTCTTTTTCGAACGGTTGTTCCCCCTCTTGATTCAACACTTGTACGCTGCTACTATGCCCGCGGTTTGGGTAAGTGGGTGATAGTTGCTGACGCTCGATATGCTCAATTTTGTTCGACATCTCAGAATGCAATCAACACTCACTAGTAAGAATCTCTCTTAGTCGAAAGATCTTGACCACGACAATTTTCTTGACCCTGTAGCCAAGAGTGATATGGTGGTCAAGTGAAAAACGCTTGCTAGGAAGTTAGCGTGGTTCTATATGAAAACGTTGATTACACGTGATAGTGCTTCTTGATTCGATGATAACATCAAGAGGTGGTATCACACTTTGTCCGTGAAATCCAGAAGGATAATAGTTTCCACTCTTTCTTTGTGGACAGCATTTTCTCTTGTCTCCCTATTGAGCAGCGGTTTTGTAAATGATGTGGACTATGCAGCGTATCAGTATGGTTTTCCTTTTACTTGGCTAGTGCATCAAGTTGCAGGTATTAGTCCCTTCGAGTATAATCTTTGGACTTTCATATGGTATAATGCTTTGCTAGATTTTTCTTTGTGGTTAGGTATTTCACTTGTTATTTCCATAGTATTCTCCAAGGCAAAGCATTTCTTCAAAATGGTATTTCCCATAGTTGTCAGTATACCTTTCCTAACCATATTGAGTTTCGACTCTTTACTGATAGTGATAGGCTTGATTATTCTTGCAGTTGGACTGGTGGGAACGATTCTCGAACGCGGCCCAAACAACCATGAGATTATAATACGAAACGCCGAATTACCTTCAAACGAGCCCAGAGCGTAGATTTTTGAAAAAGGTTGCCTATACTTGGCGCACCAAAGAGGTCTCTTGCTCTTTCCTATTTGCCCTAACTCTATCGTAAACAAAGAGCAGGCAGAATGCGATAAGCGACCAGAAAACTATGTCTCCTAATGCATTAAGAGGAGTGAATGTTTGAAACGTGCCCTCCAAGTCAACTGTTCTGTAAGTAAACCAACTCAATGGGAAGCCAAGGCTATAGACGGAATATGCGAACGGGTCGGTAGTCTTGTGATAAAAGTAAATGAGAGAAAGTAGACTAAGCACGACCGAGAGCGTGACTCGCCTAAGGGGACTCCTCAAGAACAATCCCTAGTTGTTTTGTGAACCAATTCGATATATTTCTATCCCGCTCGCCGACGGCACCAGTTTGGGCGTATAATGCGAGGGACACGTTCATTGTCAACGGAGAATTCGACTCCTTTCCTTGTAACTATTCCGTGTCATTGATGTGTTGCGGATTAGGAATGATAACCTGTGACGGAGTTTTACAACTCCTAGACCATTGATTTCTAGCGAATGACGAAGCAACAAAACTTACCTCACCCGTTCCTATGGTTTGACGCGAAAAAGAGACCTATGAAGGGTTGCCGATCCAGCGGGCCCCCGCTTGGTTGGGAACCGTATACGATTGGGAAAAGGGAACAAAGAAAGAAGGAAACCGACAAAGTCTAAAAATCGCGACCGCTGTTAGGGCCGCAATTATGCGTCCTGATTTCATGCACTCTTATCATTCCAATGATTTTAGACGAAGTGAGACGTGGTGAGACTTCATCTATACAAGTAGAGTTTCATCGCATGCGGACACCGAGCCGAGGGCGAGCGTTGTCGAGTTCACGGCCCCTCCAATAGTTAGCGTGATAGCAGAGGACGAAGAAGTGTCCAACTTCTTTGCTTGAGCGCAAAGAGTCCAGCCATTGTCTGAACCTTGAACGGTAATCGTTCCCGAACTGAATCCATCCCCAGTGTAACTACCATTGGTTGTCATAGCGCCGCAGTCCTTACCTATACAGTTCCATCCCTGATAGAATACTTCCCATTGACCCGTATAATTCACTGACAGGGTGAAATTCTGGCCAATCAAACAAGGAACGGCTTGCGGCAACACGTAATAACAAGATCCACTTTGATTAGTAGCAATTTCCGTAGTAACTGTAGTTGGGTAGCATTGAACTGGCGGAATACAACCCGAATATTCTCCAGTCGTCGTAAGGTAAGTAGAGCCACCAAATGTTAACGTCGTTCTAGTAACCGTAGTGTAGGTAGTCAACCCGTCAAATAAAGAGCTATTTGTTGTGGATGTAGAATGTGTACTTGTTGTCGAAGGACTCCCTCCGCTGGTAATCACTAAAGCGCAATGCTCACTTGTACAATCGGTAACGGTATACGTCGTTGTCCTTTCGGAAGAGATGCTGTATCCTATCGTGGCTCCGAGAGCCAGAGCAATTACAGCAATCACGACTACGATCATAACGACTTGTCCTGTTTTCATACTCTAAATCCCGCTATGATTCTGCCGAGCATGTAGTAAGAGTAATTGATGAACCATCACTGGTTGTCGCATAAGTGGTGAGGGGATAAGACCCAGTGATAGTTGTCGTCGTGAGTCCACTACCTGCAAGCGAATACACTGTCGTTACAGTAACAGAAGTGAACACGCCTGTAGCATTCTCTAGTCCAAAGGAGGAAGTGCTGCTTGTAACGCCAAGAGAAACAGTGCCCACAAAGCAGGAATAAGTTGTGGATGATTGCGAATAAAGAACTTCTGTGTCGGTCTGCAAGTCGTAATCTGTTACATATTCCGTAAGCGTTAGAACTTGACCGCTAGCTGAGTACGTTACTAATTTCGTCACAGTGATTGTCGTCGAATTCAATGAGTAAGAAGTGGTAGTTACCGTACTTGATGCAGTGTATGTTGACGCTCTTTGAGTGGTTGCACCGACGGCGTATCCTAGGAATGCTACTAAAATGATTGCAATTACTACTACTATTGAGAGTACTTTACTGATGGCTCTTGAAGTTGGCAACTTGCTAACCCGAATTCAAGTCGGCGATAACGTGCACGTCGTGACAGTCCATCCATCTGAAGGGAAGTCGTTGGAGTTCACGGACGTACTGGTTATCGTATAGGCTGTGGTAACATTGGCGTATGTAGATGTAGAATATGTTATGGTGCTATATGTTATCGTACTGGGATTTTGGAAAATGGTGCTCAATGAGGTGCTGTTCCCAGATGTCACAGTTGTAATAGATAGATGTGTGGTATCAGGAATGTAGTAACTTACAGAAGTACAGTTTCCCACCAGATCCACATTCTCGTAAACAGTGGTCGTGAGTGTCTTATTATTGATGTATGAGGTCTGAACTGATGCCGTTGTTGTGTTGTATAACGTAGTGCTATAAGTGGTAGTACTGCTTACGTAGGAAGTTTGGACTGTTGGCTTTGCCGCACCGACGGCGTATCCCAAGAATCCTGCCAAGATGATTACGATTACTATCGCTACCGATAGTAATTGGCC
>JASHPO010000065.1 GCA_030038075.1 Nitrososphaerales archaeon
CGGATTCCGGCAGCGCGTCGTATCCCACCAGTTGAACGATGTCCTGGAGTTCGGCTTCTTTTTGCAAAATTTCCAGCGCTTCCGTCCTCATGTCCGGGAAATCCTTTGCAACGTTGAGTTGGTACCAGTTTCGCAAGTCTCCAATATAGAGCGAATAGCTTGTGAGCCAGTTAATCGAGGGGAAATGTCTCCTCGCAGCCAAACTCGCATCCAGTGCCCAAAAGACTCTCGTAACGCGCAACGTGTTTTGCGACACCGGTTCTGAAAAATCACCGCCCGGAGGCGAAACCGCTCCGACCACCGTGACTGACCCAACTCTCTGCTCCGGAGAGAGTGCAATCACCTTCCCCGCCCTCTCATAAAACTCTGCCAGCCTACTTCCTAGGTAAGCGGGATAGCCTTCTTCGCCCGGCATTTCTTCGAGCCTTCCGGAAATTTCTCTTAGAGCCTCCGCCCACCTTGACGTGCTGTCAGCCATTAGGGCAACATCGTAGCCCATGTCTCTGTAGTATTCAGCTATCGTTATTCCAGTGTAAATGCTCGCCTCCCTCGCCGCGACCGGCATGTTGGAGGTATTTGCGACGAGGATCGTCCTTTCCATGAGCGGTCTCTTTGAAATTGGATCCTCAAGCTCCGGAAAGGTCGCAAGTACTTCGGTCATTTCGTTGCCTCTCTCTCCGCAACCCACGTATACGATAATTTTGCTGTCGCTCCATTTTGCTAGTTGTTGCTGGCTAACAGTTTTTCCGCTGCCGAAGGGTCCCGGAATCGCGGCCGTGCCTCCCTTTGCAACTGGAAAGAAGGTATCGAAAACTCTCTGCCCTGTCAGAAGAGGAGTGTCGGGCGGCAGTTTTCGCGAGATTTGTCTCGGCGTCCTAACTTTCCATCTGCTCGCAAGGTATATCTTAACATCTCCACTAGAAGTCTTTACTGTAGCAACTACATCTCTAATCGTAAATTTACCCGCCCCAATTTCCTTTATTTCGCCGCTAGACCCTGGAGGAATCATTATCTTGTGGGAAACCAGAGCTGTCTCCTGGACGCTACCGATTATCTCGCCATCCACGACCTTGCCCCCCGCCTTCTTTGATGGGACGAAATCCCATTGCTTTTTCTCGTCTAGCGGCGGAATTACTAGCCCCCGGCTGATGAAATCGCCGCTTTGCTGTCTGAGTATGTTCAGAGGTCTCTGAATTCCGTCGTAGATCGAAGTGAGCAGTCCTGGTCCTAGCTCAACGGAAAGCGCCTGACCTGTATTCACGACCTTATCCCCGGGTCTGACGCCAGTCGTATCTTCGTAGATCTGCACCGTCGCCGTGTCGCCTGAGAGCCTAATTACCTCGCCGACGAGACCCAAATCTCCAACTCTTACGACATCAAACATTTTTGCGTCTTCCAGTCCCTGAGAGGTGACTACGGGGCCGCTGACCCTGATTATTTTTCCTTCTTTCACTACGCGTTCACCTTCAAGTCCACGCCGAGAACTCTCTTTGCGAGGATGGAGAGTGATTCCTCGGACTCTTGGGAACCGATCGACGGCATGAAAACGACCAGCGGTATGATCGAGGATTCCAGCTTGTCTTTCGAAGTCATTGAGAGAACTTTTCTCACTTCGCTTCCCACGATTATCAAACCGTACTTGTTCGAGTTGAACAGATCCATCAGCACTTTTTGAGCGTCGTCCTTTCCAACGATGTATGCGTCTTCGACTCCGAGAAGCCTGTAGCCGACGACCAGCTCCCTGTCTCCGACGACCGCTATCTTGCCGCTCTGAGCTGTCTGTCTTCCGCTCATTGTAAGATCACACGCTCAGAATTATTGACTTTATGTACTCTTCGGTCATTCCGTACTGTTTGGCATAGGTTATTCTCCTGATATTCTGCCTTTCAAACTCGGCCTGGAACACGAAATAAAACACCATAGTCAGCGAAATTGCGAGGCTCTTGAATTTTGGAACGTATTTGCTGACGAGAATCCTGTCCATCGCCACTTCGAATTCTGTCAGGTTGCCTGACTGGACGTACTTTTCCACCGCGGCCGTGAGGTCAAACCAGGCATCAAAGCGCTTCACGACGTCGCCGAGATCCGGCGAAGAGTATGCTTCAAGGAGGCTATTCTTGTCTATCAGACCGCCGTCGATTACGTGCTTTGCGAAAACATCCCGATCCAGTTTGGATTCCCTCGATTTGAGAAGGTTTAGGATGTTCTTCTTTGAAATTTCAGCCCTGACATATTCCCTGAGAACTCCCTCGTCACCGACTAGGAACCTGAGTTCCGACAGCAATTTAGAGTAATAGTAATTTTGAAGCGCGCTGGAAAACACGCCCAAGTCACCGGTCTTCCTGAAATCTCCCAGCTGTTGCAGCAGTATTGCTCCGTAGCCATATTTTACGAGATAATTGATCACTGCTTCGACGTCCGGCTGCTGCAATAGCGCGTGGAGCTCGCTCATCGGGATCACTGTTAGTGAAATGCTGACCGGAATGTTCCGTCCCGACACCAAGTAGGACTCTGTCTGCTCCAGCGTTCTTCCGAGGCTCTTTGCCGCGATAATCAATTCGATGTTTTCAATGTCCCATTTTGAGAGATATGCTATCAGCGCGTTCTTCCCGAAAACAGGACACACTTGCAGCGCAGTCTTGTTCACGCTGACCAGATGCTTGTTGACGGCGATCTCGATTAACTCTGGCGGTTTGTGGACAGTGGCTTCGGCCTCGATGTCAGGGCCGTACCAAGTAGCTTCGAGTTTTTGCGCAATTTCCCCGGCATCCTTTGCCCTAGCCAATTCTATGAGCTGGTCGTACTTCAAGAAATTAAGCGACTGGACTTTGAGCGTACCAAAGCCTGCGGCGTAGGAGGACAGCACTCGCTAGTCACCGCTCAGTATTGCCCCACGGATTTCCTCGTCATGGCTACGCAGCAGATCTTCGAAGGTGAGATCGAGCTCCAGCGTCCCGTCTTTCTTTTCGGCTTTAAAGCCGCCCATGGAATTTAAGTTGGAGGAGGCAATCTTTACTCCGGCGTCGCTCAGAATGCGGGCGTCCTGCGGCCTGCAGATCACGTTAATGTCACTGCCCAGCCTCATCGCGGCGTAGCGAGCCATACTTGGGAGCAATTTCTCGTAATCCTTAGATCCGACCCACTGTGCCAGAGAGTCTTTCAATGCACTAAGATTACTCTCAAGCATTTTTTCCTCCGCGTCAAAGATCAGTTTTTTTGCCTGGAGTTTTGCCGCCCCTTCGATCCTGATTTTCTCTCTTTCAGCGAGTTCCTGCGCCTGTCTTTTTGCGTTATCCTGAATTCTCTGCTTATCCAGTTCGGCTTGTTTTCTTACTGTGTCGATTTTGGCGGTGTATTCCGCGTCGAGAGCGTCGAGAGCCTTTTTCCTTTTATCCTCCACCTCTCGAAGTAGAGTCTCTGCCGCCACTAGATCTTAACCCGCGTTTAGAGAATGTTGAGTAGCAGTATTATACCCAACACGAAACCTATGATCCAGAGAGTCTCCGGAATCACGAAGAAGAAAAGAACCTGTCCGAATTTTTCCGGTTTTTCGGCGATTATGCCCATACCAGCAGCACCGATACCCTGCTGTGCCACTCCCGTTCCAATTAAACCTCCAGCCATCACGATCGCCGCTGCGATTGAAAGCTCTGGACTGACTGCTACCATTTATGAAAAGCTCCGCTCGCCAATTCTTGAGAATACGTTATTTAAGGGTATTCGTAAATTTTAGGCCGTACAGTAATTCTCCGAATCTAGATTTTCTTCGATCTGATTTTTTGAAAACGAACGATTTCAGAATCTTCCGAATAAAATTCTCTTGCAGATTGTGGTCTATTTGACATTGCTTGCCCATTTTAATTTAGAGCACTGCAAGTGATCCGCATCTAGTGCATAATTCAATAAACTAGATATATTATTAGTAATCCAGTTTGTTTTGGCGCGGTTGTCGTCCAGACATCTTCAACGAAAGGGATGGGAAAACCTGGTCTAGGACATCAGCCCTCCAAGCTGAGAACCCGGGTTCAAATCCCGGCGACCGCACCTTTGCCATCAAACATTGAACGGCAGCTTTGGAAAAGCAAGCGAAAAATTTCTGAATGCATAAATTGATCATCAACTTCCTTTCCTCGAAAATTAATTGGCACGCCGCTTGCAAGAAAGCATCTGGACTTTTCAGACCTGATAACAGAGGCTGCAGTCGCCGTCTATATGCTGGTGATCATCAACGGTTACGTTTCGCTTTCTCAACTGCATACTCAGTTTTACTATATTATTGCAGTTGACTTAGGAGCTTCGATTGGCTGGGGTCTAATTGACGGATTTACCTATGTGATGGCCGAATCGATTGACAGGGGAACTCGGGCTAGTCTCTTGAGAAAGATTCAATCGGATAAAAATCTGGAGAGATCAATCGATGAAATTGTCGAGGAACTGGACGACACCTTTCTCGGTGACTTTAGTCCTGAGGGAAAGAGAAACATCGCCGCGGAGGTTCTGAAGAACTCTTCGTTGGCCTCGATCGGAAGGCAGAGGTTCATAACAAGGGAAGATCTGGCGGGACTAATTTCAATAATCGGTATCTACCTCACCGCGGAATTGAGCTTTCCTTCTCCTACGTCATTCTCCCCAACAAGCTGCTCGCGTGGACAGTATCGAATTTGATTGGAGTAGGATGGCTATTCTGCTACGGATACACTGTCGGAAAAATTGCGGGACAGAAGAGGATCCTAATAGGACTCCTCACGGCAGGTGCTGGAATAGCTTTTCTCATAATCGCCTACGCGACGTACGCTTGACTGAAAGCGAAAGCTTCTGTTTCCATTGTAGGGACTCCTTGTCCATATTGCAATCATGTATGGGAAGTTACAGTGACACAATGACAAAAATTGATATTTTTCGCGTTTGTCACTACAAAGGAATTAGTTTATTCATGATTACCTCTTAGGAGAATGTAATTTCACACTGTGCAGAGAATATGCAACGACTGTCTTCAGAATAATTTCAATACACGAAGGGTCGAAAGCTCGCCTGCTTCCTTGAAAAACGAAAACACCAATCGAGCTCGTGATCGAAAGCTTACGTCCTTCTACTTCTTACCCTTACCTTTTTCTTCGCAGGCAACTTTTTTCGCGATTATGTTACGCTTGCTCATTGCTTAAACACATTTGCATTTCAGGCAAATTTTCTCTGTACGCTTTGATCGATAACTGACAAAGCATTTAGCGCGCAGTCGATGCAACAAAACCAAATGAAAGAATGGGAAGAGCTTTCGGACTGGTGGGATGAAAAGCAGGGAGACACTGGCATAGAAACCTCATTCTTCCAGCTCTGCTAAGAGTTGTGGGAAACTGTCGAGACAAGAATGTTCTAGACCTCGCATGCGGCAACGGATACATCGCGAGAATGTTAGCGCGAAAGAAGGCACGAGTGGCTGCTATCGACTCTTCTCTTGGTATGATCAGAAACGCCAAGGCTCACGACCCGAAGAATAAGATGAATATCACGTACGTTCAATGCGATGCGAGCAATCTAAAGTTCGACGACGCTAGCTTTGATTTGGTCTATGCAAACATGAGCTTGATGGACATTAAAAATTGCGATGAAGCTATCACTGAAGTTTCAAGAGTTCTGAGAGAAGGTGGGAGGCTGGTTGCTAGCATTCCACATCCCTGTTTCGATAATGGTTCGAACTCTGCCTGGGTTGCAGAGAAGTATCGGCTTGAGCGGATCAAAGTCTACAGGAGAGTCAGAGCGTACAGAAAGCCGTTCTCGGAAAAGGTTCCGTGGAGCGTATCAAACAGTGAAAGAAAATACACTTGGGTCTTTCACAGGCCGCTGAATTGGTATACAAAAGTACTGTCTTCAAACGGGTTTGTCATAACTTCGCTCGAAGAGCCTGAGCCAACTGCTGAATTTCTTCGAGAAGAGAGCAAAAAGGAAGGCGATTTGGATGCATTGGGATTTCTCGAAGTCCCGCTCCACCTCGTATTAGAAGCTGTCAAGGTAAAATCGGCAAAACTAAAGAGGGGAAAAATCATGAACGTCTGAACATGCACTACATTCTATTCTACGATGTCGTTAGCGATTATCTGGAAAGGAGAACACCTTTCAGAGAAGCCCACTTGAAACTTGCGTTGGAGGCACACCAGCGGGGCGAGCTACTTCTCGCCGGCGCTTATGCAGAACCTTCCTACCGTGCGGCACTCGTCTTCAGAGGAGCGTCGGCAGCAGAAGATTTCGCGAGGAACGATCCCTACGTTAAAAACGGCGTCGTCACCTCGTGGCGAGTGAGGAAGTGGATGACTGTCGTCGTAGACGACGTAAAGTAGGGATTAGTATGCATCTCAGATATTTCGGCGTCAGAGTCACCGACCTGGACAGATCACTAAAGTTCTACACAGAAGCGCTCGGGTTGAAAGAAGTCGGCAGGGGCGATATGGAAAAGTTCGGAGGCGGGCGGGGCGTGTGGGTACTTCTCAGAGATCAACTCACCGGTCAACAGCTCGAACTGAACTGCTATCCCATAGGATCAATATACGACACACCATATTCCCCGGGCGAAGGTCTTGATCATATAGGCTTCATTGTAAGCGATGTTTCAAAGAAGTATAATGAACTGCTTTCCAAGGGAGCCTCGCCAACGGAAGTAACTCCTGAGAGTACTGAAGGATGGCAGGCCTGCGTCAAAGATCCTGACGGTAACTGGATAGAATTAGGCAAATGGGAATTCGAGTAATTCGCTATTTGCTCTGAAACTGTGATGTCGTTGGAGCAGAGCTGCTACTCGAAGAGCAATATTGTTCGCACCCGACCTGACCGACAACTCCCGTCGCGGACAGTGTACCGTCTTTCGCGATTGAGAGAGTTATTACGGGAAGCATGTTGTTGGGCGGAGCCTGTTCGGATGCGGGACCCGCTACTGCAGTCCCTGCAGCTTCGTCATACGGGGAACCAAGACCGGGGACGTAATTGCTACCGTGGCACGGACACTCAATGAGCTCGCTGGCACTATCGTAGCTGCACAGACACCACAAGTGAACACAAACTCTGCTGAACGCAATGAATGTGTCTCCAGAGATGGGATCTATCGTACTGAGAGTTGAAGGCGCGGCGAGTTCCTTTGGAAGATGAATTACAACGCATTGCCGGAAGGTGTCCGAATTCTCTGAAGCGTTCCCTGTTCTGGGATAGACAAAGTACATCGCTTCGTTTTCCTGAATGTCGGTAGTCTTCAGAACTTGATTTG